>JAZUQW010000127.1:0-7355 GCA_045605905.1 Eubacteriales bacterium | reverse complement strand
CCGCACTTGGCAATAACCGTTTTAACGCCCGCCTCTTTACAAAGAGTAACCGCAAGAACGCTTGCCTCTAAATTGCTTGCCATAGAGATGATAACCACGTCTATATTGGATATGCCCAACTTTTCGATAACTTCGGGGTCGGTCACGTCTGCACACTTGCATATGGCAACTTCTGCGGCAAGGTTGTTTACATGGCTTGGGTTAGAGTCCACCGCCAAAACTTCGGCGCCGCTACCTGCAAGCTCTTCGGCAACTGCTTTGCCGTATCTTCCCAAGCCGAAAACGGCATATGTTTTGTTAATACTCATAGATTTTCCCTTTCTTACCCTACGCTAATCTCTTCCGTTGGGTTTTTAATTATCTCCTGCTCTTCCTTTTTCACCACAAAGGCGCTTGCCAAAGAAATGGGGCCTACTCTGCCAAAATACATAGTCGCGATTATAACGATTTTTCCCCATGTATCTAAAAACGGAGTAAGGTTACGTGTTAGCCCAACGGTTGCGGTGGCGCTTACTGTTTCGTAAACCACATCCAAGGGCGACGCCGAGCAGAGGGCGGAAAGCGCCAAAGCAGACCCGAACATAATGGCAAAAGACATTGCCGCAACGGCAACAGCCTTGCTTACGGCTTGAACATTAAGCCGTCTGCCAAACAGATCCACTCCTTCCTTGCCGCGAACAGAGGCAACGGCGGTCATTATCAAAACCGCAAAAGTAACTGTCTTTATGCCGCCGGCGGTACCAACCGGTGAGCCGCCCACAAACATAAGCAACAGACAAAGGACGGCTGTTGGGTTTGTGAAATTTTCTTGAGGAACGGTAAAAAAGCCTGCGGTTCTGGTGGTAACAGATTGAAACAGCGATGCCTGTATTTTTTGCGGCAGACTATAGCTTGCCATGGTCAGCGGGTTGTTGTACTCGAAGGCAAAAATCAAAGCCGCGCCCGCAAGAATCAGGACAAGGGTAGCTGTGATGGCAATTTTGCTGTGAAGAGTAAGGCTGCCGAAAAGTTTACACTTTTTTTTGCGCCGTTTTTTTATCACGCGGACTACATCCCACCAAACGATATAACCGATTCCACCCAAAACGATAAGTAACTCCGTAACGATATTAATTACGGGGTTTGTTGCGTAACCGCACAAGCTGTCTGCGCCTATTATATCTATGCCTGCGTTGCAAAAAGCCGACACTGCGGTAAAGGCCGAAATCCATATACCCTTTGCGCCGTATTGAGGCACAAACACGGTCATATAGAGCAAGGCCCCCGCGAATTCAATAACAAGGGTGCCTATAACAACTTTTTTTACAAAGTTTATAACACCCGATAAGGAGTTTAGATTAAAAGCATCTTGCAACAATACGCTTTTGCCCAATCCCATACGGCGGTTTAACAACAGCATTAGTGCCGACATCACCGTGATAACGCCCAATCCGCCTATCTGTATAAGAAGCAGAATCACTGACTGCCCAAAGACGCTCCAGGTGCTAAAGGTGGGGACTGAAACCAAGCCCGTGACACAGACAGAAGTGGTGGCGGTAAACAGGGCATCCACATAGGGTACCGACTTACCGTCCGCCGAGCTTATGGGTAGCCATAACAGCAAACTGCCCGCAAGGATAGCCAACACAAAACTTAAAAGTATTATATGGATTGTGGTATGCCTTGCCTGTTTTTTTGTCTTCATAAAAAACTTCCTTGTTTATTCCTTGCCGTCACAGCGTATACGGGTAACATAGCCTTTATTCAGGTGGGAAAGCTCCGCTTCTATTTGCGCCTTAAGCTCTCCTTGGCGGCGTTGCATATCATAAGGGACATCCAAATCGAACACCAAGACCGCTTCTTCACGCTCTTTAACTATTCTAAAGCCGTGCATTGACAGGCGAGAGTTTGTAGTTTGTATTATCTGCTCTACGGTGCGGCGCATCTCGTTCCACTCCTCATCATCCACCACGGGGTCGTAATGGATAACCAGGTTGACGTTAAGCTTTGACTGCACTTCTCGCTCGATGCTGTCGATTATATCGTGGCAGTCAAGGGGCGACTCGTCAGCGCTTATTTCCACATGGATGGAGGCAAAGCAATTATCGGGGCCGTAGTCATGGACAAGCAGGTCATGTATACCCAAAACCTTTTCGTTTCCCAAAACAAGGGCGTGTATTGCCGATACCAGCTCTGCATCTGCCTGCTTGCCCAACAGAGGAGAGACTGTACTGCCCACAAGAGCCATACCCGAATACAGAATAAACAGAGATACCGCCAAGCCTATGTATCCGTCTATATTAATATCCAAATACAGCCGCAACAAGCATCCCGCAAGAACTGTAGCGGTGGTGATAACATCGTTTCGGCTATCTACGGCACTTGCCTGCAAGGAGGCGGAGCCAATATGCCTGCCGAGTGCGCGGTAAAACAAAAACATCCAAAGCTTTATGACGATAGCGGCGCCCAAAACCGCAAAGGTAAACACCGAGATTTCGCCGTTGTTGGGGTTGATAATACGCTTTACAGAGGAAACAGCCATCTCCGTGCCCAACAGCAAAACAAAAACGGCTATGGCCAAGCCCGACAGATACTCGTATCTTGCGTGTCCGTAGGGATGGTCTTTATCTGCGGGGCGTTGTGCCATTCTAAAGCCCAGCAGAGTCAGCACAGAAGCGGCAGAGTCGGAAAGGTTGTTTGCCGCATCGGCATATACAGAGACAGAGCCCGCCATAATGCCCGCCGCCAGCTTTATGCAAAACAGAAAAAGATTACAGACAATACCTGTAACGCCCGCCATTTTTCCGATAGACGAACGCACTGCGGGCTGTTTGATATTACGGTAATCTTTTACGAACAGGCGCAGTAACAGTCGGGTCATAAAGAACCTCCTAAAAAATCATTGCGCATTATCTTATGCCTTGCAATGCAAGTATAGCACAAAAGCCCGGGATTTACAACAATCACCCCAAGAAATCTGACGATTTCTCGGGGACCCCGACAAAAAATGAGTTTGCAGGGCTTTTTACCCTTGCAAACGCATTATCGGGGGTATCATTAGCCTAAAAAAACAAAGTCTTTTGTGTTTGGCTCTTCTATTATAACACCGTCGCCCAAAGCCTTAACGTTAACCTCGTAACTTAAGGTGCAGCTTTTCTTAAGCTCGTCCTCCTCGGGGGTGTAGCCCGTAGGATAATAGGCGGGGGTATCGTAAACCACCGCATCACAGCTTATGCAAAAGCTTGAAAGAGCACCGTTTTCATCCAAAACGCAGGTAAAGGTTCCGTTTTTGTACTCCGTTTTGTCCGCTTGAAGCTTTTTTGCCCCGCAATACAGGAACTGTATCTCAAGAAACAGGGTATCAAATATCTGCGCATCTATGGCAGAAAGCACATATTTGGTGCCTACAGATGTTTTTGCGGTGCGCAACGACGTAACAGAGGACTGCGGGCAAAGGCTTATATTGGTGCAGAGATATTGGTTTAAGAACCGGTCTCTGTCGAAGGACTCGTAAAACTTGCCTTCCTTGCCGCTGTAATAGTAAGCGCCTGCCTTATAATATACATCGGAGCTTGTGCCCTCTCCGCCGTAAACCTCGGTGCTTCTGCCGGACATTTCCACAGGAGCAACACGGCTGTAAGCGAAGCTGCCTTGAGTGAAATAGCGGCTTTCATCTCCTGCGGTAAGGCTTAATATAACCGAGGTTTGGCGTCTGCCTTCCCCGTTAAAGCCCTCTACCGCAGCCAACAGCTTGTCGTAGGTAGCGCTGTCAAGGCTTTGCTCTTTTTCCTTCTCCGTCTTGCCGCCACAGGCACAAAGCAACAGCGCCGCGGCAAGCAAAAGACATATCAGCCGCCTCATCTGGGAACAATGCCGCCGTCGAGAAGTATCCCGTAGGACTCTAAAATAGGCGCTACATCCTCATAGTTTACGTAGTAGGCGCCGCCGCCGTTAACGGTTACATAAACGTGTACGGAGTTTATACGGGTATAGCATATCTCGGTTTTTTCGCCGTCGCGGTCGAAAATCACGGTAAAGTCAACGGTGGTGGGCGCGTCGCCCTCATGCTCGCCAATGATTTCGGGGTGGATTGCATCAACATAAAAGCGGCGTACGCTTTGCAGGTCGGCACCTCTGCCGTCAAGAGTGGCGGAGATCACCTCTCCCTCGCTGTTCTTGGAGAGCCTGAATATATGACTTTCGTCATCCTTTATAACGGTTATGGAGTCCACCGCCTTAATATAGTCGGTAAACAGCTTGTTGTCTATAAAGTTAAGGGGTGTAAAGTCTACGTAACAAACCTTATCCTCGTTGCAGAAGCTTGACTTGGATACAGCGCCTATGCCCAAGGTTTCGGTATAGGTAGTATCGGTGTCCTTATCGTAATAAGAGATAGTACCGTAAACATAAATGTTTCCGCTGTCATCGGGGGCGGTCATATTCACTTTACAGGTAATAAGCTCGTAAACCTTCCACTCAAAGCTTCTGTAAGGAGTATCCAATCCGTATTCTGCCAAGTCCGCCTCGGTGGGGATAGCCACCTTTATATCACTGCTCTTTAAGGAGGAAAGGGCGTTAAACAGGTCACCCACATTGTAGTAATTGCTTAAGGCATAGCCCCTTTCGCTGTGGATATAGCGGTCGGGGGCGGTAACCTTCCAAGAGTAGTTGATGGGCAGCTCTGCCTTTTCGTCCTTGGTAAGCTGCTCAAGCTTAATAACCTCACCATCTATGGTGACATTCATATCGTCAACGGCGGAGAACACGTCTGTCAGCTCTTCAAGGGGCACGCCGTACTCTGCGGTGAGGAAGTCTTCCATAGCCATAAGAGCGTAGCTTGCGTAGGAGCTGGTCATATAAACACGGGGCTTGAACTTGTTTTGCGCATCGTCACAGATGGCATAGTAGCCGCTGCCGTCGGGAAGCTCCTTGCCTATGCGTATACTGCGATAATTATCCTCGTCCACAGCCACCAAGATGGTTGCGGTTGCGTTTTCGTCGCTATCCAAGCCGTAAAAGGAAAGCGCCTTCGGGTTTTCTACCTTGCCTGTGGCAACGGGGTTTTGTGCAAAGGACATTAAGGTTATAACAGTGGCAGAGTCAACCATCATCGCCTCGGCGCCCACAATGGCAGGCTCGCCGGATTTTGCATCGGAATAAAAGATTATCTCTTCACTGTTTTGGTTGGACACCTGCACAAACTCCAACTGTGTATACTTATTGCCCATGGAGAACATAAGTATATTGCCGCCTTGGTTAAGGATGTCACCATCCTTGTCAAAGCCTTTGAAGGGCTGTTTTTCGTCAACACCCAAGCTTTCGCCGAAAAGGGCGGTGTTTATCAGCACGCGGGCATTGAAGGCGTAAAGGGCGCCGTCCTCGTTGGTGTAGTACTTAATATCCTTTTCCGTATTAAAAACCGTCTTTTCATCGCCCACGGTAAGGACACAGTCCTCCTTGCCGCTGCCGAAAACAACGCTTATACCGTCGCAAACGGCGGCGTAATCCTCTGCCAATGCCATAAGGGGCGCAACTTTTTCGTCACCCTTACCTTTTTCGGCGGCAAAGGTAAAGCTTGCACTTTCTCCAAAGCCTTCAAGAGCTTTGTTTTCCGCATCGGTAAAGCTGTAGTTAAGAGTTATTTCTTTGGTGGGTTCTTTTTTTTCGGTTTTTTCCTCGGGCTTTGCTATAAAATACAGCGCAAACGCCGCCACCGCCAAAAATGCGATAACGCCGATTGCTATTATTTGCTTTTGAAACTTTGTAAGGTTTTTCATTATCTTCTACAAGTCTTTCCTAAAAAATCAAGCGTGGCGACGTCTTAACCACACAACCGTTGCTATCGCAAAAATTACGGCAGGTGCCAACAGCGTAACAACGATTGTCCATTTTCTTGCCTCGCCGGTTGTTATCTCCAAGCCCTCGTCAACAAATTCTATAGCTTCTATTGCCACATACTCCTGCACCGTGTTGGCTTTGCGAAGGATGCTTTCCAAAAGTGCGCGGTTGGAGTAGGCGGCGTTGATATACTCGGTAGACAAAAACTCGGTAGAGCCGATAAGATATGCCGCTTTATACTCTTTGTTGCCGTCCTCGTTATCGTTACCTTCCTCATCCTCTATGGTATTTGCCTGCAAGGTGTAGGCAATAAGAGGAAAACTGCCGGTCTTGCCGCCTGCAGTGGCGGAAGGAGAGGTGGAGATAAGCACATCCTCACCCTGTACGCCCAAAGAGGTGTTTATTGAAAGCTTAACCGAGTTGGCAAACACAAAACGCTCGTCCGCAGTGAAGCCCTGCACCACCTGGGCGCCTAAAGAACCTTTATTGGTGGCGGCTATGGAGCCAAGCAGCTTGTTGCCGTTACTGCCCTTTATGGAACGGTCGTTATCAAATACGGCAACGCCCGCTTCGTACATAAGGCCGTAATCAACCTCTAAATAACGGGCAAGGTTTGGCAGGTCTGCGGTGGTGTTATCCACAGAGACCATAAGGGTTACGTCATAGCCATCCATGGCGGCCTTTATCTTTTCAAGCTCGCTCTTAACGTCCTTGTTAGCGGGGTCGTAATCCAAAAAGTCACGCTGGGGGTCGCTGATAACGATAAGGCGAGTGTTTTCGGGCAACTCCTCCTCGTTAAGGTCGATAACGCGAACATCAAAGCCCATGTCGTAAAGGGTATCGAAAAGGGTCAGCCTGTTGGCTTGGGAAAGCTCTTCGGAGCTAAAGCCCTTAAAGTTTGAAAGCACATACTTACCGTTATCAAGACTTTCGCCATGACCGGTGGTGAATACCGCAACGGGGCTTTCCTTAAGGCCTGCCTTGATTATGGCGGCGGTATAAGTTTTTTCCCCGGCGAAAGCTACGGTAGTATTGGTCTCCTCATCGGAATAATAGAAGTTGGCAAAGCTTATGGCGCGGGTGTGATACTCACCCTCCACAAGCACGTGATATTGGGTAAGGGATACCTGTGTTAACTCACAGTACTCCTCCCATTTATCCACATTGCTGTTGATATCGGTAAACTCAAGGCTTACGTGGCCGTTAAAGGTGCTTTCGTAGGAGCGTGCCAGCTCTAACACCATAGTGTCGGCAACCCTGTCTTCTTTGGCAAGAAAACGTATGGTTATCTGCCAATCTTCGTTATCTGCAAAATACTCTTTAAACAGTTGTTTTGTGCCGTCGCTGATGGTGTAGTAGCGCGCCTCGTCATCGGTGATATCCACCCGCAGATCCCATTTTGCGGAAAGCAACGAAGCGGCAAGATTAAGGGCAATGCACAGCACCACTACCATAACCGCAAAGCCTGCGGAAAGCGAGCCGTATTTAAGCTTGCGGGTAACGGCCTCTTTTTGTTTATCCATTACGGGTTTGTTGTT
>JAZUQW010000126.1:0-4969 GCA_045605905.1 Eubacteriales bacterium | reverse complement strand
GGCAAGCTTCTTTATCTTGTTTTCCGTAAAGACTACAGTCAACATAAAGAAAACCCTTACGAACTGCTTGACGGTCAAAAGCGCTATATTGTTGGCGCTGGTATAAATACCAAAGACTATGAAGAGCGTGTGCCCGCTCTTGTGGAAGCAGGTGCAGACGTGCTTTGTATCGACTCTTCCGAGGGGTATAGCTGCTGGCAAAAGAAAACTCTTGACTTTATACGCGCAAAGTATGGCGATAGCGTAAAGGTTGGCGCCGGCAACGTAGTTGACCGTGATGGCTTTATGTTCCTTGCAGAAGCGGGTGCCGATTTTGTTAAGGTTGGTATCGGCGGCGGCTCTATCTGTATTACAAGAGAGCAAAAGGGGATAGGCAGAGGTCAAGCGACCGCACTTCAAGAGGTAGCGGCTGCAAGAGATGAGTATTTTGAAAAGACAGGCATATATGTTCCCGTATGTTCTGATGGCGGCATAGTACATGATTATCACATGACAATGGCTCTGGCTATGGGTGCGGATTTTCTTATGCTTGGCAGATACTTTGCACGTTTTGATGAAAGCCCCACAGAAAAACTTTTTGTTAATGGTAGTTATGTTAAAGAGTATTGGGGCGAGGGCAGCAATCGCGCCCGCAATTGGCAACGCTACGACTTGGGTGGTAAGACGGGTCTTTCCTTTGAAGAAGGCGTTGATTCTTATGTTACTTATGCAGGTAGCCTTAAGGACAACGTAAACAAAAGTCTGTATAAGGTTAAGTCTACCATGTGCAACTGCGGCGTAACTAATATACCCGATTTGCAGAAGAACGCGCGTATTACCGTTGTTTCCGCTACAAGTATAGTGGAGGGCGGCTATCACGACGTTACACTTAAAAACAGCGGCAAATAATTATTAATAACAAGGGAAGGCAAATAGCGCTTTCCCTTGTTTTATATAACGACAAAGGGCACAGGTTATATCCTGTGCCCTTTGCCGAATTTGAGGAGAATTATAATACGAAAACAATCAGCACTGCCAATAGCAATATTGTTTGATTTCTTGACTATATAATAATATTAAAGGCTTAAATGAATCTTAATGAAACATTAATTCAATTTAAACTAAAAGGCAAAATTCCCGTCTTGGAATATTGTGATTTCTTCGCCATCTTTTGTAACGCCGATTATGGAAAGATCAGGCGTGCCCACCATAAAGTCCTCATGGGTCATAGAGCTGTTAAGCCCAGCCGCTTTAAGTTCTTCGCCGTTCATTTTGTCGCCGCCCTCTATAGTGGGGTAGGAATCGCCGAACGCAAAATGGCAGGATGCATTTTCGTCAAACAATGTGTTGTAGAACAAAATCCCTGTGTTAGAAATAGGGGAATCATAAGGCACAAGGGCAACTTCGCCTAAATATGCCGCCCCATCATCTACGGCTATCGCGTTGCGCAGTACCTCAACTCCGGTATCGGCATAGGCTTCAACAATTTTGCCTTCTTTAAGCACAAAACGTATGTTTTCAATAACATTACCGTCAAGCACTAATGGTTTGGATGCGCAAATAATACCGTTTACTCCGTCAAATTTAGGTGCGGTAAATATCTCTTCGGTAGGCAAGTTGGGAACAAAAATTTGCCCCGTACCCGCCTTTTCGCTTGCCGCTTCCCAATAATGACCTTCTGGTAGCTCTACGGTAAGGTTTGTCCCCAAAGAGTTTTTATACTTCAAATATTTGAATTTATAGCTGTTAAGCTTGTTTTTGCGTTCGGTAAGAAGCGCTATATGCTCTTTCCAAAGCTGTACAGGGTCATTTTCTTCATCAACCCGCACGGTCTTAAGAATGGCACCCCAAAGCGCTTCCACAGCCTCATTTTCTTCCTTGTCAGCAAAAACCTTCTTTGCCCAAGCATCGATCGGTGCAGAAACAACGCACCAAGGAAACGCATTTTTCATCTGTAGCATACGGAAGTTTTCAAGCGCCTTGCCGGATGCTTTTTGGTAATCGCTAATACGCGTAGGGTCAACGCCTTTTAGATTTTCGGGGTCGGATGCATATATCGAAAGTCTTGCTGCGCCTTGCGCTGCTAAATCGTCAAAGAACTGTTTGCGCCAAGCGGGAAAAGTTTCAAAAACCCCACTATCGGCTTTAAGATAAGTCTCTCTACCGCAGTAATCGTCACTCCAATTCATAATGACTTCACCGCATCCGGCATCGTATGCGGCAGAAAGGCAAAGTCTACCAAATTCCGCACATTCCACAGGGCACGAGATAACAAGTTTTTGACCTTCGTTGGGGTTGATGCCCACGTTTATAATAAGTTTTGCATATTTTTCAAGTAAATGTTTTGTCATTGTTGTCTCCTTATGTCTTCGATATATATTAAATATAGCCAAAATTTACCTAAAAGTCAAGTTTTTGTTGACCCTTCCTTGTCTTTGTGTTATTGTATATTTGTATAGGAGGTGTGTTTATGAAAATAACAGAGATTGATGTTAAGTCTTTACCCGACGACGTTCTTGAACGCTTGATATTTGATTATGGTGGGGAACCTACACCGCCAACTTGTCAGGCGGCTTTGGTTTTGGGCACCTCTAACCCAAATGTCGACAGAACTCCCGAGGCGGTAAAATGCTATAAAGAAGGGCTATGCAAAAAGCTTGTGTTCAGCGGTGGCGTTTATTGGGATACAGAATACGGCAGGGTTACCGAGGCGGAATATATGCGCCGTTTTGCTTTAGAGCAAGGTGTTCCTGATGAAGATATTATACTTGATGAGCTTGCAAGAACTACCATAGAAAATATGATCGGCGGCACTCTTGCAATGCACAGAGCCTTTGATTATATTTCGGAGGTTAAGGATATGCTGCTTATAACCTCCCTTTATCATATGCGCCGCAGTCTGCTTATAGCAGAATCTGTATTACCGCGTACCATAAAAATACATCCTCGCGCCGCTTACGGTATTGTAGGGCGTGATGATTGGCGCAACAACGAGCTTGGCAGGCGTAGAGTAATTGCAGAGGCGGGATATATAAAGGCTATGGCGGCACACGGTCTTTGCCCTGATATAGAACTTTAAAACCACATCCAAGAAATCTGACTGCTTCTTGGGGATCCCCGACAAAAATAAAACGGAGCGCGTTTTTGCGCTCCGTTTTTGTGGATTAATTACTAAATCAGTTGCCGCTTAACATTTTTTTGATAATGGCAAGGTCTGTGGTATTAAGCACGCCGTTTAGGTCTATATCTGCACGAGTAACGTATTCATCTGTCATTGTCACGCCGGATATGTGCTTTCTTATCATTAAATAGTCAGTGGTAGATATTTGTTCGTCACCATCTACGTCACCGGGGACGGCTATAGTTTCAAATGTGAAATACATACCTACGCTTGAAGAAGCAGTTTTAGGATCAGTGCCGTAGAAGGTTAGCTTATCACCCTTCTTCGCTTGCATCAATGCTTGGTAGTTTTCGTCGCTGTGGGTGGGGTTGGTAGAAGTTATATGCACTGCTATTAGAATTTCATCGGAAGCCAATGTAACATCTGTTATATTCTCACCTTGAGGGGTGGAAATGGAAGAAATAAGGTAAGCGTTTTCTTCGCTATCCCACTTGGCAAGAATGTTGTGAGACCATTTGTGATTTGCATTGGTGGCAGTAATTGTGCCGAACGAAGGTGTAAAGATATTACAGTCTTCAGTTACAACCTTTTTGTTGTAAGCAGTAACATATATACCTTGACCAACAAGTGTACCTTCGCCGCTACGTGCTACAAGCGCGTTAAGCTCATCAGCACAGGCCTTCTTCTGTGCGTATGTCGCGGAAGAAGAGGAAGAAAGAGATTTTGCTGTGGCATATTTTGCGCGTATAAGGGTAAGCACTTCTTCGCTGTAATCGCCAAAATAGATTGCTTCTGCTGCCGCCATAGCATCGTCCAATCCGTCAACCTGTGTGGAAGAAATTTGAACAACTCTGTCAGAATTATTTTTCATATAACCTGTAACGGTAGAGCCGTTAATGGTGCACTTAACTTCAAGCATACCATTGGAAGCTATATTTGTAACCTCAAACATAGAGAAGCGGGGGAGTGTATGTGTGTAAGAGGTAGATGTTTCGGTAGGATAAATATATTTTGAACTGTTGGTAGCCATATAAAGACCGGGGGTGGGGTTTGCGCCGCTGTAGTCAATATCGGGCACAGAAGATACAGACTTATAGGGAAGCACGCCGTAACCGGATATGTAGCCGTAGCTTAATGAATAGGATTTAAAGTAAGCACCGCCGCCGTTGTCCTCAAGGCCTGCGGCGTCGCTGGTATTGCCTTCGATAGTGTAAACTTTGCTGCTATCGGAGTATACAACTATGCCGATATGGTCTTCGCCGGAAGAACCGCCTTCCCAGTCAAAGAAAATAAGGTCTCCGGGTTGGGGTTTATAGGAACCGCCGTTTTGAGCTGAATACTTAAAATAACCGAATCTTCTAAGCTGATTAGCCCATTGAGAGCAGCTAACCTCGCACCAAATATAAGAACTGTCGCTGGTGTGCTTACGGCACCAACTGGAAGCACCCATTTGGTTAGAGCATCTGGATTGATATAAAGACCATGCAACAAAGGTTGCGCACCATGCATAGCTGCTGCCGCCATAGCCGCTACCCCAGTCACCCATGTTGTAGCAGTATTCGGTATAGTTGTTACTACCGCCTGTGGTGCCGCTGAAGCCGCTTGTAGAGTTGCCTTCTTCATAGCCCACCTGGGATAACGCAACTGCAACAACGTCGGTTCTGCCGTCACCTGTTAGGGGGACCTTCATTAAGTTACTGTAAAACCTACTACCTTTGTATGCACTGCTGGCACTGTTTGCGCCGGTTCTGTATGTAACATAGGTCTCTGCACTGCCGGGAAGGACCGCAAGAGACGCAAGCATACATACAGCCAACAAAGCAGCTAATACTTTTGTGATAATGCTTTAAGTCGGAGGCCAAGCGGTCT
>JAZUQW010000125.1:0-3123 GCA_045605905.1 Eubacteriales bacterium | reverse complement strand
TTGTTTTTAGAAAAGATGCCTAAAGATCTGTCGGTAGACTTCATAAAAAACACTTTGCTGAAGGATAAAGACATAATCGATGTTCATCACATACATGTAAGAAGTATTGACGGCGTAGAAAATTGTGCCACAATGCATATTGTAACAGAATGCGAAGACACAAGAAGACTTAAGTGTAAGATTAAAGCTATGTTATTAGATATTGGGATTTGTCACGCTACTGTTGAATTTGAGTCAGTTGAAGAAATGAACGGCGAAAGTGGTGAAATAACAAAAAAACGAAGTGACCCTTAAAATGGGTCGCTTCGTTTAGTCTGCGTTTATCGTTTTATGAATTTTGTCGGCTATTTTTGCAAATTGTGCCACGTTAAGTTCTTCACCGCGCACCGTAGGACTATGATCCTCTGCAATTATTGCTTGTATTTCCTCTTTGGAAAGGCGATTGCCGAAAGCAGAATACAAAGAGTTGGAAAGTGTCTTACGGCGAGTGGCAAAAGACGCCTTTAACACTTCAAAGAAAGTTGTTTCGCATAACGGTTTTACCGGTTTATCTTCATAAGGGATAATGCTGATAACCGCCGAATCAACCTTTGGTTTTGGCGAAAAGTTTGCAGCACCTACTTTAAAGTGCTTTATTACCTTGGCATAATAATTTATAGATGCAGTAATAGCACCATATCCGTCATCACCCGGTTTGGATGCAAGCCTGTCAGCTACTTCTTTCTGAACCATTACAGTTATTGCCTTAAAACCGAAACCACCTTCAAGCAGTTTCATAATTATGGGTGTTGTTATGTAATAGGGTAGGTTAGCGCATACACAGCAATCAAGATTTTCAAATTCTGTTTTGATAATCTCGTCCAAATCACACTTAAGAACGTCTCGGTTTATTAATTTAAAATTAGAATCGTATTTAAATTTATCATTTAAATGGGGGATAAGTTCTTCATCGATTTCTATGGCTACTACTTTAGGAGCGATTTTAAGCAATTGCTTTGTGAGTATTCCCAAACCCGGGCCAATCTCGATAACGCCTGTGGTCTCGTTTGCCCCACAAACAGAGGCAATTCTTATCGGAATGTTGTCGCTTGTCAAAAAGTTTTGCCCAAGAGATTTCTTTTTTGTGAAGCCGTTATCCATTAGTTTTCCTTATCTATAACAGTTAGGAATTTCGCCCTGCTGTCTACAGCGAATTGACCGTGAGGAATACGCGGGTCAAAATAGATGCAGTCGCCCTCTTCCAACATAACGGTCTTCTTTCCTATGATAACACCTATCTTGCCCTCGAGAACATAATTAAACTCTTGACCGCTGTGACTAACAAGCTCGGGCGCAGTATCGGAAAGGTCAATTGTAACTAACATAGGTTCTTTGTTTTTGTTTTTATAGTTGTGGGCAAGCGCTTCAAACTTATATCCGACATATCTGTCGATTTCTATACCGCTGTTTTTGCGGGTAACGGTATAGTCAAGCATGCGCGGAGCTTCGCCTGTCAAAATCTCTGTCGCGTCAACACCAAATATAGCTGCAACGCCGTACATCATACTTATCGGTATATCTTTTGCGCCGGTTTCGTATTCGTTATAAAGCGCGGTGGATATACCAAGCTTTTCTGCCACCTCAACTTGTGAAAAATCTAAAATATCACGGAGATATTTAATACGTTCTGTCACCTGTTTAAGTTTATCTTGTTGTTCTGTATTCATAAATAATACCTCCTGTTTCGAGTCTGTATATTACTTAATGTAGTATATCACATTCGCCTTTCGCCGTCAATAAGTTTTCTGTTATAACTTTTTTATCTCTGTATGAAAAAGCGTAATTATTATACTGTGCTTCGTTAAGCTCTTCTATTATTTCCGCGGAAATTGTTTCCAATGCGTTCTTGTCAAATTCTACAAAAGGGCTTGGTTTAACGTCTTGGTTATAAGGACAACAACTTTGGCATATGTCGCACCCCCAAACTGTTTTGGTGCGTTTTAATACGATTTTATCAGCCTCTGTTTTTTTCTTTTTTTGTGATATCCCTGACAAGCACAAGTTTATGTTAATACCTTGTTGCGATATTGCACCGTTGGGACACAATTGCTCGCAAATATTGCAGTTGCCGCAGCTTATGTTATGTTTTTGCAATACTTCGCCCACTTTTGCAGTTAACATAAAACTACCTATAAACACAAAGCTACCATAGATTGGATTTATAAGCAAACTGTTTTTTCCTATTCCTCCCAAACCACACTTGGCCGCACCGTCTTTTTCAAAAATTGGCGAGTGATCTGCAAAGGGAAATGCCTTTCCGCCCGTTATTTTCTCAAGCTGTGGTACAAGGGTGCTGCTTAAATCCGAAAAAACAATGTGATAATCTTTAATACGTCCAAATAAGCCCATGTTATAACCATCTTTGGGGAACGTGTTTCCTGTTCGATAAGGTATAAGTATAAACAGAACGGATTTTATATCTTCCTTGGGCAATATGCGAGGATTTATAACAGTAAGCTTGTCAAAATCAATAATGCCATATTCAGTTAAGTTATGCTGTGCAAGCAGATTTCTAATTTTATTGTTCATATAATTTACCAAAAAAGCCGCCCGATACGGACGGCTTTTGTATTGCACCTAAAATTAGTCAGATACGTAGGGGAGAAGTGCAACGTGTCTAGCGCGCTTAACAGCGGTGGTAAGCTGTCTTTGATGTTTAGCACAGGTACCGGTAACACGTCTGGGAAGAATCTTAGATCTTTCGGAAAGGTTTCTTCTCAACTTAAGTGTATCTTTGTAATCAATATGCTCAATTTTATCAGCACAGAATGTGCAAACCTTCTTCTTCTTTTTGGGTCTGAAGGGCTTTTGTACCTCGGACTTAACCTCGGTCTTATTGGTGTTATTATCCAAAGCAATAACCTCCTTTTTCAATAATCTGTTTTAAAATTAGAACGGAAGCTCATCGTCAGCGGAAAGCTCTTCAAAAGAACCTTCAGCCTTGGGAGAGCTGTAATTGGGCATTTCAGCCACAGGTGCGCCATAAGAAGGAGCGCCGCCTGCAGGACCGTCAGCTTTTCTGTCTACAAAACTGCATTCATCAGCAACGATCTCATAAGAAATGCGTTTGTTGCCGTTTGCATC
>JAZUQW010000124.1:0-2816 GCA_045605905.1 Eubacteriales bacterium | reverse complement strand
AACAAAAACTCACCGCTTATATGCTTTAAGCCTGTGTTTATCGCAGCGGCAGGTCCTTGGTTTTTCTGGCTTATTACTACAAGCTTCATACCTGCTGACTCAAATCTTTTTGTATATGATAGCAGTATCTCCTTACTTTTGTCGGTACTGCCATCGTTAACGCATACTACCTCAATCTGATTGTATGTTTGAGCAATAATCGAGTCAAAGCATCTGTTTATGTATTCCGCTCCGTTATAGCATGGAACAATTATACTTACGGTGCTTTGGTTCATATTTGCTACTCCTTTACAATTTGTTGAATTTGCTGAAATTTAAAGCTTGCTTTTTATATTCCGGCATTATCAAATTAAGCTTTTTCTTTTCTTCGTTTTCGTTTGCGGCAAGCTTTATAAAACTCGCTGTTAAAGCGTTTTCATCAGCCAAACCTTGTACAGGCAAAACATAACCTTCGTCTGTCCCGAAAAGGTCGGTGGCTATACCTTTTGCTTTTATTGAATATCCAACAACCAATGTTGGTACACAACCGGAGTATGCCGCTATAGAAGCGTGCGTTCTTGAAGCAACAAAGAATCTACACGCCGTAATATATCCCTTAAGTTGTTCACAATTGCAGTCATCGATAATACAAACGCGCTCGTTGTGATCAAGCTGTTTATATAGTTCGGTCAAAGCAACCCTGTCATCGTTGCCTTGCCACACAACATGGGGAATGAGCGCTATCGACATATCGGTTTCGTTAAGGATATATTTACATAGGTTTAAATAGTTTGTAAAAGCAATACCTTTAACAGATTCGCTGTTGATAACCAGGGGGCTTAAGTTTATGCCCACAGTATTGCCCCGTATAAAACAAGAGGGAAGACGCACTTCTGCGGTATTAAGTGTAAATGCAGGGTCTGCAACTTTTATCGTATTTGGATTAACCGCTTTTAACGCGTTGTAAGAGAACGGCTCTCTTGCTGTAATGAGGTCATATCGCGCAATATCTTCTGCAACGGTTTTATTTTTCAACAACTCGGGCTCTACAGAACAACCCCAAAGTACGGTTTTGATACCTCTTTTTTTATACTCACCGTGAAGCATTATATAGTGGTTTAAATTTTTATAGCAATAATTATCACCACCTATGGAAAAAGCCACGTCCCTTTTTTTTGCGGAAACAATGCCTTTGCGGTATAATACGGCATCCATAGCGTGCAAATTGTTGCGAAATTTTAAATCAAAATAAGCTTTTGCAAAAGCAGGGCTGATTTTTTTGATTTTTTCATTGCTTGTGATTAATTTGCATATCGAATCCAAACCGTAAAGAGCGTCTTCTTCTACATTATCGGTAACAAGCAACGGCGCTTCGTCAAAAACACCTTCCAAAAGCTTTACAGAGGAGCGCACAATTGCTTCGCAACCGTGATTTCCGCTACCGCCATGAGCATACAATACAGCCTTCATAGTGTTTCCTTTCATTAGCAAATTCGTTTAAATCCCTTTTTTAACCAATAACCGCGGGCGGCAAACAGGTACACCAATTTTTCTTTAAAAGAAAAATACTTATTGTTTCTAATACGTTTTTGATTTTCTTTAAAGAATGTTATTATTTCATTTATAAGCGCAACCTGCTCTTTGGTTTTTTCATTTTCTTTGCTTATATCTTGCAAATGTTGCATTAAATGAGAAAACGTTGCGTATTCCGGCAAATCGGAAAAGTGCCCCTTGTTGTTATCTAAAAATTTAAATACCTTGCGTGACATTGTTACCACATCTACGGTAGGGTGCTTGGCGTAGCCTGTCATGGCGCCGCCGGTACTGTTGTCGTATATATATTCTGTGCGGTCGGTGCAAGCAATGGACTTTGCGTTTTTAAACACAGCTAATACAAAAAGAATGTCCTCGTACGCTTTCATTATGGGAAAACGTATATTTTTCACTGCATCTTTAGAAAATAGCTTGCCGCAGGGTCCCGAATTGATGCTTTTGCGAGACAAAAGTAACTCTATCGCTTCAAATGAAGAAAGCAATTTGTCGTAGGTAAAGCGCTTTGTCTCTTTGCCATCGTTTATACAAGCAACATCACACACAGCCACATCAGAACCTATAACGGTATCTAAAAGCGTTTCTAAATAGTTTTCGGGAACATAATCATCGCTGTCCATAAAGCACACGAAATCTCCGTTTGCGCTTTCCATTCCCAAATTTCGTGCCGCCGAAACACCGCTGTTCTCTATATGAATCACACGCACCCTACTGTCCGAAACAGCAAAGCTGTCGCAAATGGATCCCGTACTGTCCGTACTGCCATCGTCAACAAGAATAAGCTCAAAATTCGCAAATCTTTGAGCTAATACCGAAACAATGCATCGCTTTATATACTTTTCGCAATTATACGCAGGAATAATTACGCTTATCATTGCATACTCCCATATGTTAATATCTGTGGAACAAACAGTAAGCCATAGTCATTTTGTGCTTGATAAAGAAAATGTATAATTTTAATTTGGCAGGCACCTTTGGGTATTTGAAATTTTTAAACAACTTTCTTACTCTTTTATGGTTGATAACTTCGTTTACTGCTTTTTTGTGTTCCTTTAAAGGCAGACTGTTTCCGTTAATGCAAGAAAGCTGGTTCAGCACAAAATAAAGCATATTGTATTTTATCTGATTTGAAAAATCATATCCCTTATTTTCGAAATAGCTTTCATATTCTTGGTTCAACTGTATAAACGATGCCCACCGCTTTGCTTGCTTTTCTTTATCGCGGTTGTGAGAAACCGAGCTTGGATAATACAGATAATTATACAAATGCTGACCTTTAAGATACA
>JAZUQW010000123.1:0-11136 GCA_045605905.1 Eubacteriales bacterium | reverse complement strand
CTATGGGCTCGTCAACTACGCTGTCGTTGTTATCCTCTATGGGCTCGTCAACTACGCTGTCGTTGTTATCCTCTATAGGCTCGTCAACTACACTGTCGTTGTTATCCTCTATGGGCTCGTCAACCACACTGTCGTTGTTATCCTCTATAGGCTCGTCAACCACGCTGTCGCCGCTTTCCTCTACGGGATTACTGCTTTCGCTCACAAAGCTTTCTTCGGCCGAGTCTTCGCTTTCAATGCTTTCGCTAAATCCTTCGTTGCTGTCCTCTTCGTAAAAAGCCTCTGCCGACTCTTCACTTTCTTCCGTTGACTCTTCAGCCCCGTTTTTGTATCCTCTGCCCACAGGGTCATCCTTTGGATTGGTCATAAACATTAAGATTATGGCAACGCATAGTATTAATGCAGTCACCATTACCCAAAAGGCGGGCTTTTTATAGTTCAGTATGGATTTTATCCTGCTTTTCACCGCAACCTCGCCAAAGGCAAGGGGGCAAACGCTAATCAGCTTACGGTGCTCACTGCAATTTATCAGCGCATAGGAGTAAGGCTTTTTGTGCTTATCTCCCAAAGAGCGTATCACCTTTTCATCGGTGGCAAGCTCTATATCTCTGCACAGCAGAACATAGGATACCCAAAGCAAAGGATTATACCAATAAACGCAAAGAAATAAAAAACCAAGGGGCTTCCACAAATGGTCACCACGCTTTATGTGGGCGTTTTCGTGGGCAATAACATATTCCGCATCCTTCCCGTCAATAGAGGAGGGAAGATATATCTTCGGTCTTACGGTACCTAATATGAAAGGTGTTGTCAATCCGTCACACATCCAGATTTTGTCCCGCATATTCACCGCCGCTTTTACCGAGCGCTTTACTCTTATATAGCTTATCGCGGCATAAATAAGCATTGCGGCAATACCAACTATCCATATTGCCGAAACTACCGCAAGCACACCGTTTTCTTCCGCTTTTTCCTCTTTGCTGTTTACAACAGGCGCTTTTTGCTCGTCATCGGGTACATACGCAGGTGTGTTCACCGTAACATCTCCCATGGGGGGCGTTACCGTAACAGTGTTGCCGCCGCTTTGAATCGGGGGCGGGGAGTAGATATTGTTTTCAACTCGGGTATCGGCGTCAGTATTAACCGTGTCCTCAATTATTACAGGCTCGGCATCGGGTATAAGGCTTAATTTGCTTTCAACAGAAAAGGGAAGCAACAGCCGCAACCCAACCAAGGCCCACAGGAATACGGTTATAAATTTGGGTGTCTTTTTAAAAAACAGGCGAAACCCTATTACCGCCAATGCAACCCAACTTGCAGTAATGCTTATGTTAAGCAATTTGATAAACAAGGCTTCCATTAGTTAACCCTCCTCGTATCTGTCAACAATTTGCTTAAGCTGTGCAATCTCCTCGGCAGAAAGTTGTTTGTTGGTGGTAAAGGCGGTCAAAAACGCAGGTAACGAGCCACCAAAGGTCTCTTCCACAAACTTTTCGCTTCTTGTGCTGTAAAAGTCTTCTCTGCTTACCCGCGCGGAAACAGTGCCGCCCTCATTAACAAATAAGCCCTTGTCACACAGTCGCTTAAGCACAGTATATGTGGTGGATTTCTTCCAGCCCAAAACCTCTTCGCTTTTTTTTGCAAGCAAGCCCGATGCTATAGGCTCATTTTTCCATATAATATCTGCAAAGCGGGATTCTATAGCCCCAATTTGCCATTCGTTCATAGCGGAAAACCTCCCTTCATTTGGTCTACACTCTGTAGAACAACTATATTCTACACCATGTAGACCTGTTTGTCAATAGCTTTACGCAAAAAAAAGCGGCTTTATGCCGCTTTTTTATCTGTTATGAAAAATAGTTACTTACTCTGCGCTGCTGTCTTCAATAATTTGCTCTTCGTCCGGATAAATATCCTCCCGTGCAACTTCTGAAATATTATAGTTGCTTCTGTAGGACATTATCATTTCGTTAATGCTATCCTCGTATGTATCTTCTCTGTAAGCTTCAGCAAAGTTATAGTCGCTGGGTGATTCTATGCCCCATTTTATTGTACCGTCGGGGTACTTTACAATATTTGTTGCCGTCAGCGTACACCATCTTGTGCGCTCAACAAAGTTATATCTATCATTAAATGTATAAGCATGGACTTTGTGGACAAAGCTGAAGCGATTATAGGGCATATCCTTTCGGTCAAAATCCGAAACTTTGATTTGCTTTATACTCATAAAATAAACATCAAGGTTTTCTATTGATTGAACGCTGTATGAAGTAGATGATGTCTGTATATATCCGCAAATATGCCCGGTTTCGTTTGCACCGTAGGCTTGGGCGATAATATTATCCAACTGCTCTTGAACAATAAAGGAATAGTCAATGCCATCCAAAGAAGTAATATATTCGGGCTGTACAGGTATTTCATAGCTGTAGGTTGCTTCGGCAAGTACATAATGATTATTTACCGCCTCTTCCACAAGGGTAGCTGTAACAATTGCGGTCTCGCCGTTGGCGTACTGCTCCTTGTCAAAGCTGTATTCCACATAAAGCTGGGCATCGGCGGTGCAAGCGCTGTTGTTTACCGAAATCTCGCAGAAAGGCGAAATGCCTGATATTGTAAAATCAATACCTTCAAAGGCATCCACTGTTATCTCCTGTATTTGTTCCGAGGATTCAACACTTACTTCTTCTTCGCTTTCTTCTGCAAAAACACTTTCTGCGTCGGAAAAATGCTCTAAAACATTGGTTTCGTCCACCGGCGGTGTGCTTTCCTGCTCGGTATAGCTGATGCTTTCTTCTTTGTTTTCCTCTTTGCTTTCCTCGGGTTTGTTTTCGGTTATGGGTGGATTTTCTTCTTTATCATCACGGTTGGTTTTGCTGTCATCACCGCCGCAGGCGGCAAGGCTTAAAGCAAAAGCGCTTGCTAAAACTATACATAATAATTTTTTCATTATTATTTTCTCCTTTATTGCTCGCTGTAGTTAAACACAATGTTTGCATTGGTTAGCAAAGAATTTCCTTCAGTTATTTCTATACTGTTCCACTGCTCCTGTGTTCCTGTAAAATATACGTTTTTTAAACTTGTGCATTGAGTAAAAGCGTAGTTGTAAATTGCTGTAACGGTATGTGGTATAACAACGCTTTCAAGGGCGGTGCAACCAAAAAATGCCTGTAATGATATTTTGGTTACGCCTTCTGGTATCACTATGGTTTTAAGCGATGCGCATTTATAAAAGGCATCCGGATATATTGCAGTTGCTGATGATGGAATCTCAAAGCTTTCAAGGGCAGTGCAACCGGAAAAAATTGAATCGTTTACATATTCAATATGCTCCGGTATCTTGACTTGGGTCAAATTTTCGCAATACGCAAATGCTGAATAACCAACACCCGTAACGCTGTCGGGCAGTATTACTTCGGTAAGACTGTCACAGGCCGAAAAAGAACGGCTGCCAACAAATTCAACCCCGTCGGGTATGGAAATTTCTATTAAATTATTGCATCCTACAAAGCTTCCGTGTCCTATACGCTTAAGCCCTTCGGGTAGGCTTACCGAAGTTATGTTGTCGCAACCGAAAAACGCACCGTCACCCACACCGGTTATACCTTCTTCGATAATAACCTTTGTAAATTCATCCTTGCGCAACAGCCATTCCTTGTCCTCTTGGTTGTAATACTCTATGGGGAAATTCTCCATTTTGCCCTTGCCCGATATGGTAAGCACTCCGTTGGCAATAACCCAAGTAATGTTTCCTTCGACATATTCATCATCTATGGAGATTTCTTCCTCTGCGCTTATTTCTTCGGAAAACTCAAGACTTTCGCCTTCTTCGGCATCAGCCTCTGCACTTTCGGTTGTGCTTTCTTCTGCAATCTTGTCACTTTCGGTTGTGCTTTCTTCTGAAATTATGTCGCTTTCAGAAAGATTTTCTGTATAGCTTTCAGTGGCGGTAGTCGAGCTTTCTTCACCGTCATCACCGCCGCAGGCGGCAAGGCTTAAGCAAAGCACTGTTGTCAACATAAGACATAACAATTGTTTCATCAGTCAATCTCCTTAATAAATTTAAGCACCGCGCGGAGGGGAACTTCCCTCCGCAACGGTGTGTTTTTTGGCCCCAAGAAGCCTAACGACTCCTTGGGGGTGATTTATGCCGGTCGCGAACGAAAAACGACAGGCTTTTAAGTGTGCTTTTCGACGGACGCGCACACGGTCTCGTTTAAAAAAGGGGCTTTGGTAAGGGGTTACGCTGCCTTTTCTGCTTTCTTTTGCTTGGATCTGAAAACAGAATCCAATACCACTAAAGCAATGATGGCAAGAAGAGTAAGAATACCGCCAAAGGTAAAGCCGCCTTCTACAATACCGCCGGAATCCTTAACGGTTGCTTTTGCATCGAGGAAAGCAGTGATCAAACCGAATATCTGTATTGCCATTGCCAAGCCTGTGGGGGTGAACATAAGCTTTTTGAAAAGCTTGTTCTCTACAAAGGTAGAAGCCAAAAGGCAAACAATACCAGCTATGGAGAAGATAATGTAAAACACGGAAAGAAAACCAAAATCGTTTGCTTCTAAATAATCGGGTATATTAATAGGAGATTCAAATGCACCGAAGCTAACCTTTACAACATTCATAAACCAAAAGATAAAGGTAAGAAGCTGTATGCCTGCTAAAATCCCGTTTTGAATAAGAAGGTTCTTTTTGCCTTCGATATTGAAGTTTGCTGTCATAGTGTACTCCTTGTTTTTTGTTTTTGTGTGTTTGTTATTACAAACAGTTATCCAAAGCCCCTTTTGCTGTATGGCATTATTTTCTATGCCATGTCCATTATATATCCTTAAAATCTCTTTGTCAAGAAAAACATATCTTTTTAGTACATAAAATGACCGATAGATGGATTTATACTATGTGTGAATAAAGAAGAAAGGTGGGGTAGCGTAATGGATTATATTGAATGGTTCTATAAACGCTTGACAGAACTTCGGTTAAACAAAGGCGTTTCGGCAAGGGATA
The DNA here is from genome assembly GCA_045605905.1 of Eubacteriales bacterium. Classification (GTDB taxonomy): domain Bacteria; phylum Bacillota; class Clostridia; order Oscillospirales; family CAG-382; genus SIG636. Next base: position 6,132 of record JAZUQW010000123.1, on the reverse strand, counting down.
TGAGCCTTTCACTTGGTCAAAGTGAAAGCTATATAAATAAAATGGAAAACCGACGCACGCTTCCGTCATTCACGGGTTTTATTTACATTTGCGAGTATTTCGGTATAAGCCCCAAGGATTTCTTTGATACCGAAATATGTGATCCTGTCGGTACGAAAGAGTTGATGAAACAGATGGGAAAACTAAACCCTGAACAAACAAAACATATTTTGCAGATAATAAAAGATATCACAGGATAAAAACAACCGATTTGAAGAAAGGTCTCTTCAAATCGGTTGTGCCTTTGTATCGTACTTTTAAGGTGTACAGTTGCTGCAACGCTTTGTATAGCCTGCTCTTTCTGCGTCGTCCGTCGATACAAAATATATGCGGTTGCTTTCCTTTGGCAGTGAATCGCAATTTAATGTGTGCAGCACCTTGCTGTTAATATTTCCTATGTATGAATAGCTGATTTCGTTGTCGTCTGTACCGCTGTAAAAGCTCAAGCTTTGACCGTCGCTGTAGCATATTATATCCCCAAGCTCGTCGGTGCGCAGTATTTGTGTGTCGGCGTTTTCAAGTCTGCTTAAAACTTCATCGTGGGGGTGACCGTAATCATTGTCCTTACCTGCGGATATTACGGCGTAGGTGGGCATAACTTCTCGTAGAAATTGGTAGGAGCTGGATGTGTTACTACCATGGTGCCCTACCTTAAGCAAATCAGCAGAAAGGCTACAGCCTGCGTCTATCATAGCCCGTTCGCTTTCTCTTTCTGCATCCCCCATAAACAAAAATGTAGTATCGCCGTACTCTACCTTTATTACCAACGAGGTGTTGTTTGCATCGTCATATTCCTCTCTCGGTGCAAGAAAGGTAAATCTGCTGCTGCCCAAGCTGTAGGTGCTGTCCATAGCGGGGCATATAAGGCTTAATCCTTGGGCAGAAGCCATCTTTTTAAAGTTGTTAAAGGGTACATTGTCCGACTTTTTAACAGGCGAAAAGACAGCGCCCACGGTACAAGCACTAAACGCTGCAGTTATACCGCCCACATGGTCCTCGTGAGCGTGGGTGCCCACCACATAATCCAAATGGGTAACGTTTTTGGACTTAAGCACGCTGTATATACGGTCGCGGTCTGTCACGTTACCGCCGTCTATCAGCATATAGTGACCGTCGCACATTATCAGGGTGGAATCAGCCTGCCCAACATCGATAAACATTATAAAAAAGCTACTGCCGTTTTGCGGTTCTTCGGTATGAACGGATGATTCCGCTACAGAGTCTTTTTCGGATGTCAGGGTTTGACTGCTTTCGTCCGAGGTCTGTTTGGTACATCCGGTGCATGACAGGATAAGAATCAGCGTGAGTACTATATAAAACAGCTTTTTAAACATAAACTTCTCCTTGCAATGAAATACCGATAATTATTTTACTACCGCAGTTTAATTATTTCAATAGTTTTTTTGTTTTTCTTGACAAACTGTATTTGTATGTATTATAATTAATTTGACTACAAAAATGGAGGGTTATTGGGTTTATGAAAAAGATACTTGCCATGTTTTTGCTTTCCGTTTTTGTTTTTTCATTTTGTGCCTGCAACGACAGTGCCGATAAAAACAGCACTTCCTCCGTTCAAGTAGAAGAAGAGGAGTACAGCGGTGCCATTTTTGTTACAAGAACAGAAAACGAAGACGGCGGCTATGTTTTGCGCGATTACAGGGAGGATGGCACCCTGGCGGCAGAGCATATTTACGGCAAAAGTGCCCTTTTAAGCAGCGAGAGCTTTTACAGCCAAAAGGGGCAAATAGAAAACCAAAAGAATTACGGGGCAGATGGCAAGGTGGCATCCGAGGTTAAGTATACTGTGGACGGTAGAACCGTCAGCTTAAACAGCTACGGTGACAACGGTAAATACGCAGGCAAGGTTGTAGTAGAGTACGACTCTTTTGATTATATAATAAGTGTAAAGAATTATAACCTTGATGATGTGCTGGGGGATGAAATCCTGTATTCCTATGATGCTTCCGGTATATGTGTACGTAGCGAGGATATAAGATATAACGACGGCTTTCCTTATTCCACTTTAATACAGATATTTGATTCTGCCACAGGTAAATTGCATACAGAAGAAGCCATTTTGTATACCGAGGAAGGAGAGTTCCTTTATCATGAGGTGTATGAGTGGCAAGGAGAAGATGCCGTGCTTGTTGCAAGATATGATGCTAACGGCAACGCTTTGCCTTTGACGGAGGAAGAGTAGGTGCGAATATGAAAAAACGCAGATTATTGGCGGCCGCTCTTGTTTGCGCAAGTGTATTGCTTTGCGGCTGTGAAGAAAAGGCAGAAAATACATCGACTGATAATACAAGCTCTTCAACAGAGGATGTTTTGTTTCATACCGACGGTCAGCGTTATGACAATTTGTATGACGGTGAGGGTAGGGTTATCGAAAGCGTTTGCTTTGAAAACGGAACAATCGCTTTCAGCACCATCTTTCAGTATGCAGAGGATGGTACCTATATTAAGCACTACGATAAGGAGCACAAGCTTGTCTCTGTAAACTTTTGTACTCCCGACAAGGGAACGGTTTACACTGATATTTTCGGTGATGACAATCAGCACAGGTACGTTTACAGCAACGGTGTTGTCATCGAAAAGATAAATTACAAAAACGGCATGCCTTCTATCGGTACTCATTATGACGAAAATGGAGCCCAAATCAAAAGCGTTACCTATGATTCTAACGGTGAGATTGCCATTTACAAGCTGTTTTCGTATAACGATGCGGGCAAAAACAGTCGCATAGATACCTACAACGGCAACGATGTGCTCACAGGTTCAATTTGCTATGAATATACCGAAAAGGGCTATTACTCCAGCGTTATCACTCTTGACGGGCAGGGTCTGGTTGTTGGCTGTACCGAGTATGTTTATGATGAAAACGGCAAACAAAAGGCAGAGCGCGTCTATAAATATGAAAACGGCGTTGCCGTAAGCTACGAAGAGTGGGTTACGGATACGGATGGGAAAAAGATACTTGCAGGCAGCTATGACGTTTAATCAATTTCAAGCACGGTACAAAACCAAGGAATGCTGCTTTTTCACCGGGCATCGCGCTATTGCGGCAGACAAAATGGAAGAGCTTAAGCTTAAGCTTATGGCTACGGTGGAAAATTTGATAAACCGCGGCATTACTGCATTTATAGCAGGCGGCGCCTTGGGCTTTGATACTGTTGCCGCCCAAACAGTGCTAAAGCTTAAGGGCAAATATCCTTTTATAAAGCTTGTTCTCGTATTGCCGTGTACCAACCAAACAGTCCGTTGGTCTGAAAATAATAAGCAGGTATACGAAGATATTCTTAAACAAGCCGATATTGTCCATTATATAGGAGATGAATACAGAACAGACTGTATGCTTCGCCGCAACGACCATTTGGTGGAGTATGCAGAGCATTGCGTTTGTTATCTGCGCAAGCAAAGCGGCGGCACTATGTATACGGTTGCTTACGCAAAGCGTATGGGAAGGGAGCTGGTTATGCTGTGAGTGTTACTTTAATGCGCGGCAGGATAGGCTCCGGCAAGACCTATTACGCAAGGGAGCTGTGCAAGCAGACAGGCGCTCAACTGTTAAGTATAGATGAGTTTACTCAAGCACTTTTTGGTACCGCCTGCCCCGGCAGAGAAACACTTGTTAAGGCAGAAGCGGCGGCATTAAGCTTTTTTCTAAAGCTGGCGGCAGAAAACGAAAAACAGGGCAGAGATACGGTCATAGACCACGGGTTTTGGTTGCTTGCCGAGCTTAAGCGTGCGCAGGATTTTTTAGAAAATAACTGCATAAAATACAGCATTGTTGAGTTGACCGCCGACTTTGAAACTCGGCTTGCACGCGTAGCAAACAGACAAAATGGCAAAAGCTTTGATAAAGAAAAGCTTTTGCGGTTGGACGGTTTTTATCAAACCAAAGAAAAGTAATTAAGTCAGATACAAAGCAAATCGAAAGGAACACAGTAATGAAAAGAACAATCGCGATTATCATCAGCTTGATCATGTGCCTTAGCGCATTGGTGTTTACCGTGCCCGCAGGCGCCACCGAGGGAGTAGGCAAAAATCTGCTTGAGGATGCTACTTATGAGTATGTAGAAACGAACGGTTTTTTAGGCACTTGCTCCGACAACAGCAACACCTTGCTTACCGACGGCAAAATGCGCGGCAACGGTGCAGAGTTTAACGATATTTACGGTGTTGCCGGCACTACCGTAGAGCTTCCCGGTACCTCAAGTATAAGCGTTATAGAGTTTACCTTGGCTAACACCTCTTATGTAAATTCTTTGGTTTTCCGCAGCGTTCGTAGAAACGGTAACAGATATTTGAATATCGTTTCCATAGAAGTTGCAGGCGAAAACGGTGTTTACAGCCAAGTTGATTATTCCGAATCTTCTGTTGCAATCGAAGGCGCGCCCAAGGCGAAGGTTTCTGATACCGTAGAGGTTGACCAATATTTTGATATAACCGCTACTTTTGATCAGACAGCAATCGACGTTAAAAAGATTCGTTTGTCCCTCAACACCTACAGCCCTACCGACGGTTATTGCTATGTTGTAAGCTTTGATGAATTAGAAGCGTACGGCTTTTCCACCGGTCCTTACAAAGCTGCAGGTAACATCGCTTTCAGCGGTGACAACACTGTTCGTCCCGGCGCAACCGTAACCGTTAACGCATATATCAACGAAATAACCGCGCCCAACGGCTTTGTTGCCTGTGACCTTCCCCTTGTATACGATACAAGCTTGCTTCAGCTTGTTTCCGTAGAGCCTATCGTGCCCGCTTCTTGGGGTGATGCTGTTGTTAATTTAAGCCCCGATAACAAGTCCACCGTTCCCTATTGGTTAAGTCTTGCTTGCGTAGCAGACGACCTTTTGACCAACGATGACTATTATCTAACCGAAAATAACACCCTTGGCTTTGCCATTACCTTTGCGGCAATAGCCAACGGCGATGCAGTTATTACCATTGACAACGATATCGAAAGAGAAACCTTCCTAAAGGCTGTTGATGCTGTAGGCTTTAAAAACTACGGCGTAGAAGGTGCAAGCCACACTGTATCCGTTAGCGGTGACCCTGTTCAAACCTATACCGTAAGCTATGATGCAAACGGCGGTAGCGGTGCTCCTGCTGCGCAGACAAAGATTGAAGGTATCGACCTTACCGTTAGCGCCTCTGTTCCCGTAAGAGAAGGCTACACATTTATGGGTTGGGCAACCGATGCCGATGCTGAAGCAGTAGAATATGTTGCAGGTGCAACTTATACCGACGATGCCGATATCACACTTTATGCAGTTTGGGAGCTTGGCTCTGTTACTGTTACCACCTATACCGTAAGCTATGACGCAAACGGTGGCGAAAACGCACCCACAGCACAAATAAAGACTAATAACATCCCCTTGTTTATCACTTCTGATGAGCCTACAAAAGAAGGCTACACATTTATGGGCTGGGCAACCGATGCTGATGCTGAAGAAGTTGAATACGCCGCAGGCGCAACCTATACCGCAAACGCAGATATTACCCTTTATGCGGTTTGGGCTTGGGCAGGCAGAGATGTTTTGCTTGGTGACGCCAATTTAGATGGCAACGTTGATAACCTTGACGCTGCTTATATCCTCCGCCATGACGCGGCACTTGTTGTGTTAAGCGGTGACAATTTGGCAGCAGGTGACGTTAATCAGGACGGTTTGGTAGACAGCCTTGATGCCGCACAAGTACTCAAGTTTGATGCCGGCATAATCACTACACCATTCGGTACTATTAGCGTATATTAAGAAAATAGAAATCCACCCCAAGAAGTCGTCAGACTTCTTGGGGATCCCGACAAAAAGCAGGGCGGTTCGTAAATCGTACCGCCCCAGACTGCTGACAAAGGCACAGAACACGAAAAGAGCAAAACATCATTACTCACAACGAGGAAAATCGGGGAAACATCCCCGATTTTTTGCAATTTATCGTATTTTTCGCTCAAAACGAACCTCGGCTCACAGTACCAAGTACAGCTCTCGCCTCGGTTCGTCTTGTCTGCACTCTTTCTCAACAGTCTGCCAGGTTGATGACAAGGTTTGTCATCAACCTGAGGGCTTATCCCAAACGGGATAAGCCCTC
>JAZUQW010000122.1:0-5590 GCA_045605905.1 Eubacteriales bacterium | reverse complement strand
TAGAGGATGTGGCAACACTCGAGAACGAAAATAAAAAACTCAAAGACGAACTCGAGCTTGCTAATCTCAAAGCTGAAGCTGATAAACTTGGAATATCATACAGACCGAACATCGGCGCTGATACTCTTAAGAAAAAAATAGCGGCAGCAAAAAAATAATATAGCGGGGGGATTATTTCCCCCCTATATTATACAAAAGGTTTTAAATTTATGACTTGGGCAACAGTAGAAGATTTTAAAGGGCAGTTTCCGCGTTTTACGCCGGTTTATTTGCCTGTATATACATATAAAACTTATTATAACGGCGATATTGTTTATTATAACAATGCGTTTTATCGGTGTAAAGCAGTAAGCACTACAAACGCGCCGACAAATACTACAGATTGGGAACCATATAAAGACTCAGTTTTAAATTATACGCAGGACGCGGACATAATAAATGCTATGCAGGAAGCCCGCGTAAACTTCAACGAAAGTCTTTTTCCTGACTGCGATACAAAAATTTTGGTGTTTTTATATCTCACCGCATATTATTTGACAGTAGATTTTCAAAATGCTATGTCACCAATGGCAGGTGGTGGAATTGTTCAAAGCAAAAGCGTAGGCAGTGTATCTGAAAGCTACGGCTTGCCCCAATGGATGCTTACAAGTCCGATTTTAGGTATGTACGCACAAAACGGCTATGGGCGCAAATATTTATCACTTATAAGACCTTATTTGGTAGGAAATATTATTTTGTCAAAAGGCAAAACTACGTCAGACTAATGGAAATAAAAGCAAAAGTAAATTACGGGAAGCTCAAAAAACTTGTTCAGCAAATGAGCAAAAAGTATTCTGTAAAAGTTGGCCTCTTGTCAGACAAAGGGGGCGGTGAGGAAGTAAGCGAGAACCTAGACCTCGCAGGCTTAGGCGCAGTTCAGGAATTTGGCTGCGACATAAAGATAACCCCCAAAATGGCGGCTTTTTTGGCAATGAAAGCAAAAGAAATGGGCTTGCCTCCGAAAGAGGGAAAAGGCGACGGTTACGTTCATATTCCGGCTCGTTCATTTTTACAAGCGCCATTGTCCAAGAAAAATGCAGTTATTAATGAGTTTAAAAAACAAATAGGAACAAACGCTGAAGAAATTGAACAATATTTTGGCGAAACAGGCGATATGAAGTCGCTGGCGATTATGCTTGGAGCAGCAGGCGTTGAAGTTGTTCAACAAGCGTTTGAAACAAACGGCGACGGCCAATGGGCTCCAAATAGCCCGTTTACGGAAGCGTTAAAGGGTTCAAATCAACCTCTTTATGATACAGGTGATTTACAAAACAGAATTACTTTTGAGGTGGAAGAAAATGGCTAAAAAAGAATCAAAAAAAGAAGTTAAACAAGACAGAAAAGTTATAGTCACCAAAGGTCGCAGAGAATACGACGTCAAAAAGGAAAAGTAATGTTTAATTATAATCCCAATGCAAGTTTAACAAATATGCCTCAGATGGGAACGACTTTGTCAGGCTGGCAAGTACCTTTACAGCTCGTTAAAATAACTCAGAGCATGTCAGAGGGAGATGTTGTTCTAAGTGACCAATTAATTACTTTTCAAGGCGTATGGCAGCCCTTGACAAACGAAAGACTTGTTTCAAAACCCGAAGGACAAAGATCTTGGGAGTGGGTTTGGATTCACGCTGTTGCGGGCACATTAAACCTCACGACAGCAGACAAAGTTATTTTTAATAACAAAAGATACAAGGTTATGAGCGTTAAAGACTATTCGCTTAATTCTTTTATTGAATACGAACTGGTAAGAGATTATGAATAAAGAAATAGAAAAAATCATCGTAGATTTGCTTAAAACATATATGTCCTTACCGGCAAACTATGGATTAGATCCACAAAACAATGAAATACCGAGTGTTGTTATACGCGGGCAAAACGTCAAATTATTTAACACTCCGCATTTGCAAATTACAGTTTCCACACTTAGTTCAAATGTTTTTGCCAATAGACGTGAATACTTTGAAGAAACGGTAACAGAAAACGAACAACAAATTACTACATATAACGAGCGCGTTTGTATCAATGAACAAAGACAAATGCAAGTTGACATCTATTCCCGCAATAACGAAGCGCGTGAAAGATGCTGGGAAGTTCAAGCGGCGCTCAATTCTGATTATAGTCAGAAATTACAAGACAAATACCAGTTCAGAATAAGCAAGATGTCCAACAATTTTAACACATCAGGCTTAGAGGGCGGTTCTGATATAAACAGATTTACGGTTCGGTTTAATTGTTTGACGTGGCATGAAAAAGTAACACCAATCAAAGGCTACGATTATTACGACAAATTTACCACTAACGCATATAACACCGGCACTAATATATTTGCAGATTTCACGATTCAAAACAATGAAATCGTTTCAAATAATGATAACATAGGAGATTAAAGATGACACAACTAGCATTAAGTAATGTGATTAACATTTCGTTATCGTCATTGCCTCAAGGGTTAACAAAGTACAGGACAAACAATATTGCTTTGTTCTCAAACGAAACAACCACAAGTGTTGATCCTTATGTTGCTGCTGTTTCAGCTGCAGACGTAGAGGCTGTGTACGGTACAAGCTCATTAACTGCTAAAATGGCAAGAGCAATCTTCACTCCTGCAAATAACTTGCGTACGGGTGAAGGGACATTGTTTGTTTTTCCTTATACGGCAACTAACGCTGTTGCAGAAAGCCAAACTACTACCGCAATAAACGCAACTGCAATAACAGCATTTAAACTTGTTTCAAGTGGCGATTTGACAATTGGTATTGATGGAACAGATTATGCACTAACTGGTTTAGATTTTACTGCTATTTCGGGTGTTGCTGATATTGTAACGGTAATCAAGAAGTCAAACATTGACTGCGACATCGAAGTTGTTGATACAAACAAAATCAAATTTACTTCAAGACGTTTTGGCGCAGCAAGCGAAATTGTTCTTAAAGCAACAACAGGCGGATCAGGGACAGACATCTATGGTTCGTCTTATTTAAACGGTGCATCTGCTACTACAATTGCAGGTGAAAATGCATCAGGAACCACTCTTGCTGACGCAGTTACAGATGCCGAAGAACAAGCGTTTTTCGGAGGAGTTCTTACTACTCAATTTTGTGAAAACGACTTGGTAATGGCTAACGCAGCAGCAATTCAAGCAAAAGACCATATTTATTATGAAGCAACACAATCACTCAAAAATATCGCTGTTTTAGGTTCAATGCTTAAAGCAGCAGGCGACGGCAAAACTAGAACGCTTGCTTACTCTTTTGCTGGTGCGCAAGGTGCAAAACAAGCAATTGCAACATATGCAACAATTGCTTCTTCAACCAATTACACAGGCGTTGACACTTGCTTGACAATGAACCTCAAAACATTGACCGGCATTTTGCCTGATTTGAACCTTAACCAAACATATGTAAATCAAGCAAAAACAAACGGCGTAGACATCTATGGTTCGCTTGAGGGACTTGGTGTTGTATTCTCTAATAATAATAACGGTTACACCGACGATATAACAGGCCAATTGTGGCTCAAAAAAGACCTCGAAGTAGTTGGATTTAACTATTTAAGAAAAACAAATACCAAAATTCCTCAAACTGAAGCAGGAATGACAGGACTTAAAAACGCTTATGAAACATCGTTAATTCAAGGCGTTACAAATGGTTATATTGGTACTGGTGTAGGTTGGGGCGATGATACTCCAATTCCGTTCGGCAATCCCGAAGACTTCAAGAGAAATATTTTAGAAAAGGGTTACTATATTTACTCTTTACCAATTTCTCAACAACCAACAGCAGACAGAGAAGAACGTAAAGCTCCGCTCGTACAGATTGCAATCAAAACAGCTGGTGCAATTCATTCTTCTAACGTAATAGTAAACATTGCAGCATAATCATTTTCTTCGATTATTTGCTTGCTCTTTATAAGTTGCCCAACGGCAATTATCGGGAGAATAGTTTTTATTATTATCTATACGGTCTATGGTTAATGTGTCTTTATAGCCATTAGCCATAGCCCAGTTATAGAAGGGGAGAAATTCTTGCCACTCCTCACAAAGAGTAATGCCACGACCTCCCCAGTCACAATATCTTTTTAAGTTTTTATTGTAACAACGGGATTTTATACCACGCCAAATTCTATAAAGTCTAATACCATATAGATTATGTTTTGCTTTAAATTGATTTTTCTTTAAAACCTCTTTTACAAAACATCCACAACTTTTATTAATGCCACGTAATAAATTCCAGCGTTCAATAATTATTTTATTTCCACAATCACATTGACACAGATAATAGTATGTAAAACCTCTTTTTCTACCGTCCTTATAAAATCGTTGTTCTTTGTGATCAAAAGCTAAAACAAGAAGTCTTTGGTAACGATTGCCTATAATATCAGTTACATCAAAATTTTTCATAAAATCTACCTCCCAGTAGTTAATCCAAGTACATATTTGGGGCAGGCAGTTGGATATTCTGCTTTTCGGTAGCGAACCTAGCCCATTTAATTATAACAAATATACACAAAAAAGTAAAGGAGAACTGAAAATGACAACATATTGTCTTACGGGTGATGATATAGTCATCATTAACGATATTCCTGTTGTGGATTTTGCAGACGGTACAATCGGCACACTTGATGTGCCGAATGACCTTTTTGCAATGTCAACAGGTAAAAACGGCAACACAATCTTTGCTCTTGACGAAAAAGGTAACAATGCAACACTTACATTGAGAATTTTGATGTCAAGCGGCGACGACAAACGCTTCAACGGCATGATACCCGAATCAAAAGGTTTTGCTTCAACCGTTCTTGCAAATGGTTCTGTAGTAAAACAAGTAGGCGACGGTAAAGGCAATTTGTCATACAATACATATTTGCTTCGTGGCGGTATGATTTCTAAAAAACCGAATATGTCTATTGACGTAGCAGGAAGCACTGACCAAGCAGTTGTAGAGTATGTTTTCCAATTTGCGAGTGCAGATAGAAGCATAGTATAAAATAAAAAATCGAGCGGGGGAGTAAGATTATGAAAGAATTTAAGGCAAAAAATACAGGTAACAAAGTTATTATTAACTGTGCAAAAACAAGCGAGGTGTTAAGGCTCAAAAAAGTCATTTATGATGAGTTTATAAAACACCCGCTTGGTCTTAAATTAAAAGATGGCGATATTTCAGCACTGGAGAGGGATGTAGATTTTACAGGGGTGCTGGAGTTCGTAAAAAACACTTTATTATCTATTGATAGTTCAGAGGACTTTCAAGAGGCAATCTTTGATTGTTTAAAGTATTGCACATATAAAAATACATACCGAATCGACATAGATTTATTTGACAATCAGAGTATTCCTGAAGCAAGGGAAGATTACTACGAAATAATAGTTGCTTGTATAGAGGAAAATCTTCGCCCTTTTGCGAAAAGCCTTATTTCTACGTGGAAAACCCTTGTACAGGAAAAGAAAATTACCCAAATGTTAAATATAGCGTAAGCAAAGAAGAATTTATGCTTTACACGCTTGCAAAAGCGGGGTGGTACGGTGGCAATCCCTCTGCCATCTACGCCGCTCCCA
>JAZUQW010000121.1:0-14590 GCA_045605905.1 Eubacteriales bacterium | reverse complement strand
AGAATGACCAAGGCGGAAAAGAAACAGCTTATAGAAAAACTGCAGGCGGAAATGAAACGTGCCGCCAAGAATTTGGATTTCGAAACCGCCGCCGCTCTGCGTGACAGAATCCGCTCGCTTATTTCTTAAATCCCTTATGTGGACAGTGATGTTATGAATAAAGAAATTACTATAAAAGGCGCCAGTGAAAATAATCTAAAAAACGTGGATGTTGCTTTTCCCAGAGACAAGCTTGTGGTGTTTACGGGCGTTTCGGGCAGTGGCAAATCCTCGCTGGCTTTTGATACCGTTTATGCGGAAGGGCACAGAAGGTTTGTAGAGTCCTTGTCTTCCTATGCCCGTATGTTTTTGGGTCAGCTTGACAAGCCGGATGTGGACAGCATAGAGGGCTTATCTCCTGCAATCTCCATCGACCAAAAGACAACCTCCAAAAACCCGCGCTCTACCGTTGGCACGGTAACAGAGATATATGACTACATCCGCTTGCTGTACGCCCGTGTGGGCGTGCCTCATTGTCCCATTTGCGGCGAGGAGATAGCAAGGCAAAGCGTGGACGAAATTGTTGACCGTATATGCGAGTTGGAAGAAGGCAGACGTTTTCTTGTGCTTGCGCCTGTGGTGCGCGGCAAAAAAGGCCAGCACGATAAACTGCTTGACGGTGCATCCCGCAGCGGTTACGTGCGTGTGCGCATAGATGGCGCTATGTATGAGTTTAGCGACCGACCGGAGCTTGACAAAAACAAAAAGCATGATATCGACATTGTTGTGGATCGCCTTATCATGCGTGAGGATATAAAAAGCAGACTGACCGACAGCGTAGAGACTGCCGCAAAGCTTGCCGAGGGTATTGTTTCGGTATTACCTCTTAAGGATGACGGCAGCGAAGATGAGGAGATAAGCTTTTCTCAAAATTATGCCTGCAAGACCCACGGTATCAGCCTTGGCGAGCTTACGCCCCGTATGTTCTCCTTTAACAACCCCTATGGCGCCTGCGAAAAATGCGGCGGATTGGGCGAAAGCTTTGTGCTTTCACCAAACAAGCTTATACCGGATAAAAGCCGCTCTCTTTACAACGGCGCAATAATCTGCAACGGTTTTAAGTCCATCCATGCGGGCAGCTATTACGGCGATATTTACAATCGTTTGGGCAAGTTCCATGGCTTTGATATACACACTCCTATAGAGGAGTACAGCGAAGAGGCGTTAAATATCCTTATGTACGGAAACATGGGCGGAACCAAAGCTCGCCGCCGCGATGTGTACGAGCCCAAATTTGAGGGCGTTATCAATATGATAGACCGTCGCTACAAACAGCTTGGTAACGATTTTGCCATGCGTGAGTATTATGAGGAGTTTATGGAGAACGTGCCCTGCTCGGAATGTGGCGGCAAACGCCTTAAGGCAGAGGCACTTGCAGTTACCGTAGGCGGCATGAATATTGCCGAGCTTTGCGACCTTTCCGTGGATAAGGCAAAGGCGTTTTTTGCAAACCTTAAGCTTGGGGGTAAGGATGCGGTTATAGCAAAGGAAATACTTAAAGAGATAAACTCCCGCCTTGCTTTCTTAAGCAATGTTGGTTTGGACTATCTAACCCTCTCCCGCAAGTCGGGCGGACTTTCCGGCGGCGAGGCACAGCGTATACGCTTGGCTACCCAAATAGGCGCATCACTTATGGGTGTGCTGTATATCCTTGACGAGCCCAGCATAGGCCTGCACCAAAGGGATAACCGCAAGCTTATTGCCACCCTTAAGCATTTAAGGGATATAGGCAACACCGTTATAGTGGTAGAGCATGACGAAGAAACCATGCTTGCCGCTGACTATGTGGTGGATATAGGTCCCGGTGCGGGGGTAAACGGCGGTAAAGTAGTATTTACAGGCACTCCCGATGAGCTTTTAAAGTGCAAGGATTCCATTACGGGTAAATATCTGTCGGGCGCGCTTAAGGTGCATCTGCCCGAAAAACGCAGACCCGGCAACGGTAACAGGCTTACTGTTGTAGGCGCAGAGGAAAACAATCTTAAAAATATAGATGTAGACTTCCCTTTAGGTTGTTTCATATGCGTTACGGGCGTATCGGGTAGCGGTAAGTCTTCACTTGTAAACTCTGTGCTGTATAACAGCACCGCAAAAGCTTTGGGTAGATATACCCTTAATCCCGGCAAGCATCAGAGGATAGAGGGGCTTGAGTATATTGACAAGGTAATAGCTATCGACCAAAGCCCCATAGGGCGCACTCCCCGTTCTAACCCCGCCACATATACGGGCGTGTTTTCCGACATCCGCGCTATTTTTGCCTCCACCCCCGAGGCTAAAGCAAGAGGATATGCCGACGGCAGGTTTTCCTTTAACGTAAAAGGTGGCAGGTGCGAGGCGTGTCAGGGTGACGGCACCTTAAAGATAGAAATGCACTTCCTGCCCGATGTATATGTAAAATGCGATGTGTGTAAGGGTAAACGATATAACCGCGAGACCTTGGAGATAAAGTATAAGGGCAAGACTATAAGCGACGTTTTGGAGATGACCGTGGATGAGGGTTGTGAGTTTTTCGATGCTTATCCATCCTTAAAACGCAAGCTTGGCGTTATGCGTGACGTGGGCTTGGGTTACGTAAAAATAGGTCAAAGCTCCACCACTCTTTCCGGCGGCGAGGCACAGCGCGTAAAGCTTGCAACCGAGCTTTCCCGCCGCAGCACGGGCAAGACCCTTTATATCCTTGACGAGCCTACCACCGGCTTGCACACCGACGACGTTAACCGCCTTATATCCATTCTTAATCGCTTGGTAGATGCGGGCAACACCGTTGTGGTAATAGAGCACAACCTTGACCTTATTAAAACCGCCGACCATATCATAGATATGGGCCCCGAGGGTGGCGACGGCGGCGGCACCGTGGTGGTACAAGGCACCCCCGAGGAGGTTGCGGCTTGCAGTCAGTCCTATACGGGGCAGTATCTAAAAGCTTTTTTAAAGGGAGATAAGCAATGAATACAGATAGAATAAAGCATATCCTTGCAAGGGTGGAAAAACCCGGCAGATACACCGGCGGTGAGTATGGCGAGCTTATAAAGGATAAATCCGCTGTAGATGTGCGTATGGCATTTTGTTTTCCCGACACCTACGAGATAGGTATGTCCAACCTGGGGGTTAAGATATTAAGAGAATGTCTTAACGCCAAGCCCTGGCTGTGGTGTGAGCGTTGCTATGCGCCCTGGGACGATATGGAAAAAGAAATGCGCGCCGAGGGCATACCTCTTTATGCCTTGGAAAGCGGTGACGATATAAAGGATTTTGATATAGTGGCTTTTACCCTTCAGTACGAGCTTTGCTATACCAATACAGTAAATATGCTGCAGTTGGCGGGTATTCCCATCTATGCCGCAGACCGCAACGACAGCCATCCGCTTATAATCGCAGGCGGTGCCTGCGCCTATAATCCCGAGCCTATGGCGGATTTTATTGATATATTCTCCATTGGAGAGGGTGAGTATGCCTTGGTAGAGCTGGCAGAGCTTTACCGCCAATACAAGGCAGAGGGCAAAAGCAGGGCAGAACTGCTGCGTGCCGCCTCTAAAATCAAGGGTATGTACGTGCCCTCGCTTTACGAGGTAAGCTATGGCGACGACGGCAAAATCGCAAGCTTTGTACCCAAATACGAGGATGTGCCCGCCGTGGTGGAAAAGACCTTCCTTACGGATTTGGACAAGGCTCCGTTTCCCACTTTTCACGAAATGCCCTACATAGATACCGTCCACGACCGCATGGTTTTGGAGGTGTTTAGGGGTTGCATAAGAGGCTGTCGTTTTTGTCAAGCGGGCATGGTGTGCCGTCCCGTCCGCGAAAAAAGCCCCGAGGTGTTAGATGCACAGGCAAAAGAGCTTTACAAAAACACAGGCTATAACGAAATATCCATGTGCTCCTTAAGCATAAGCGACTACAGCGCCCTTAAGGACTTGTTGGAAAAACTGCTTTCTTGGACAGAAAAAGAGCGCATAAACCTCTCCTTGCCCTCTATGCGAATAGACAGCTTCTACGGCGAGCTTATGGAAAAAGCCATGAACGTGCGCCAAAGCGGTCTTACCTTCGCGCCGGAGGCGGGCACCCAAAGGCTTAGGGACGTTATTAACAAAAACATTAGCGAGGACGAGATAATGGCGGGCTGTGCCGCCGCGTTTGACCGTGGCAGAGCCGCCCTTAAGCTGTACTTTATGAACGGTCTGCCCACCGAGACCGATGATGATATCCGTGGGATAGCTTCCCTGGCACAGCGTATAGTGGACCTGTATTATTCCAAAAAGCGCACCAAGGGCAAGGGCGTAACGGTAACGGTTAGCGTGTCTTGTTTTGTTCCCAAGCCCTTTACTCCCTTCCAGTGGATGGCGCAG
Organism: Eubacteriales bacterium; assembly: GCA_045605905.1. Classification (GTDB taxonomy): domain Bacteria; phylum Bacillota; class Clostridia; order Oscillospirales; family CAG-382; genus SIG636. Next base: position 10,205 of record JAZUQW010000121.1, on the reverse strand, counting down.
GACAGGATAGACGAGCTTAAGCGCAAACAGCTTTTACTTAAGGAATGTATTACCACCCGCAAGATAATCTACAATTATCACGACAGTGGGGTTAGCTTTTTAGAGGCTGTTTTTGCCCGCGGCGACCGTAGACTTTCCGCCGCTATTGCCGAGGCGGTGCGTATAGGTCAGCGCTTTGACAGTTGGGACGAGTTTTTCAGCTTTGAAAACTGGCAGCGCATATTCGAAACCGTAGGCATCGACCCCGATTTTTACGCTAACCGCAACTTCGGCTTTGACGAGCGCTTGCCTTGGGACCACATCGATTGCGGCGTAAGTAAAGAGTTCTTGGTAAGAGAAGCCAAAAAAGCTATTGCCGAAACCACCACCCCGGATTGCCGCACCGCTTGCTCTGCTTGCGGTATGCAAAACAAGGGTTGTACCGTTTGTAAAAAGGGAGGCGACAAATAATGCAAGCCATAACCAAATATACTCTGCGCGTTTTTTGGCAGAAAAAGGGCAACGCAAAATACATATCCCACTTGGATACCCAGCGTACCGTTACCCGCGCGCTGGTAAGAAGCGGCTTGCCTCTTTATTACTCTCAAGGCTTTAATCCCCATCTAAAGCTTATATTCGCTTTGCCTGTATCTTTGTATCAAGATGCGCTTTACGATGTTTTTGACATCGACCTTTTAGAAAAGGTAGACCCTGTCGCAGCGGCAGAAAAACTTGCCGCCGTTATGCCTGCGGATATGCCCGTTATTAAAGCGGCATACCCTAAAAAGAAGTTTAAAGAGCTGGCGTGGGCAAGCTATGATATCCGCCTGCAAACGACGCTTTCCGCAAAAGAGATACAAAGCAGATTTGCGGGAGAGGTGGTTGTGGAAAAGAAAAGCAAAAAGAAATGTGCTTTTACCGACATCTCGCCTATGATAAAAGAGCTTTCAGCCGAAGATACCCAGGGTGGCGTGTTGCTTAAATGTGTTCTCACGGCATCGCCGGATAATTATCTTAACCCCAAATACATAACAGAGTTTTTAAGCGACAGTATCAGCGGCTCCTTTACGGTAAGGACCATGCTTTTTGACCAAAACGGCGCTCCTTTGGAATAATTTTACTTAATACCACTTGTATAATCGTAAAAAATGTAGTATTATAGTAAACGGATATATGTTTTTAGAAGGGAAGGTGTTTGTCCGTGAAAAACATAAGCAAAATTTGGGGGACAAACCTGGGCAAAATAATAGCCCTGTGCCTGGTCTTGGGCTTGGCGTTTGGCGCTATAGCCATTAGTATGAGGTATGAACAACACAGAGATGTGGTTATAGATTTGGAAGAACTGCCCGAGACAGATCGTGTTATTTCCCATAAGGATAACAAAATAACCTTTAAGTTTAAGCTTGACAAGCAGGGTTACTCTTTCACCGGTTTTGATACCTATAACGCAGACGACGGCATAGTTTTAACTATGTATGCATCTCTTACCCACGGTGACTACTCTGTTGATGCAGACGGGTTTTATACCATAACCATACCCTATACCAATGAAGATAAAACTTTAAGCATAAAAGGAGAAGATGGCGTTGTTAATTCAGTGTACACAATTAAAAACGGCAAGTAAGCGTGCCTTGGCATTGGTACTTGTCCTTTGTGCGGCGCTTACCCTTTTTGCGTGCAATGATGAGGTAGAAAACATAAAGGGCGAAAACAGCGGGGGCGGCTACAGCTTTTCTTACCCCGAAACTTGGGAGCTGCTTACAGAAGGCAAAAATACAGTTATAAGCGCGGCAGACGTGGGCGGTTCTGTTCCCTACGCCATAATCAGCTTTAAGCTTTATGAAAGCGACGGCAGCTCTGCCGAGGAGTATTGGTTGGCAAGCGAGGATGATTTTAAAAACGCCTACGAATCGGTTGAGATAACCAAAAAAGAAGCGTTCGATTTTAAGGACGGCACCGCCTTTGAAGCTTCTTTGGACGCCTCAATAATCGGCTTTACCAATTTGGACGGTCAGCCCGACAAGGCAGAGGGCAAGGCTGTTTATAAAATCCGTCAGCTTGTTTTCCAACAGGGCGACAGAGTTTGCGTTGCCACCTATATGGCATCCAAGGGCAACCACGGTGAATACGGCAGTGCAGTAGATACCGTTAAAAAAAGCTTTAAGTTTACAAGCCCCAAAGAAAGCACCGTTACTGACGGCGATAATGCAGATTTTGAAATCTCCGTGCCCAAGGGCTGGTCTCTTGACACGGCACAGGCATACTATACAGTTAAGCGGGGTAACGCAAGCATAACCGCATCGGTATTTTCTGCTGAAAACAACAAAACCGCCAAGGACTGTTGGGAGAAAGTGTACGTGCCCGATTTTAAGGCGAATTTTGAGGAATACAACCTTATAAAGCTTGATGAAAAAGCAAGTCTTGCAGGTGTTTTGGCAGTAGAGGCGGAATATACCTTAAAAACCGTAACCGGCAGCACTTATCATTTCCGTCAAATACTTTCAGTGTATAACGGTAACGTGTATACCGTAGTTCTTACTGCTTCCACCGACGACTATGAGGACTGCGTACAGGGTTATATCGACCTTGTAGACAGCTTTTTGTATAAATGATAAAGGTAATAGCGGTAGTAGGTGCCACCGCCACAGGCAAAAGCGGCTTGGCGGTACGTTTGGCACAAAGCTTTAACGGCGAGGTTATATCAGGCGACTCTGCCCAAGTATATCGCGGTATGGATATAGGTACCGCTAAAGTCAGCAAGGAAGAGCAGGGCGGCATACCTCACCATCTGATTGACATTCTGGATATTGACAGCTCCTTTTCCGCAGGCGTGTTTGCCCAACTCGGCGGCGCGGCGGCAGAGGATATCCACAGCCGCGGCAAGCTGCCCATAATAGCGGGCGGTACGGGTCTTTACGTGGATGCACTTACGGGTGCAAATCGTTTAAGCCCCACTGCGGACAGCGACCCCGTCGTAAGACAACAGCTTATGGCTAAAGCTCAAAACGAAGGCGCGCAGGCTTTGCACGCCTATTTGGCTTCCATAGACCCCACAGCGGCGGCGGAGATACATCCCAATAACGTAAAACGGGTTGCCCGCGCCATAGAGATATTTTTGGTAACCGGCAAAACCAAAACACAGCTTAACGCACAGCCTGCAGAGCAGGGGCGCTTTAAGCGTTGCCTTATATTGTTGGATTGCCCCGACCGCGCCGCGCTTTACGCCCGTATTGACAGCAGGGTAGAGCTAATGCTTGAGCAAGGCTTGGTGCAAGAGGCGGAGCGGCTTTGGAAACAGGGCTTGGGGAACACCCCTACGGCTTCGGCGGCTATCGGGTATAAAGAGCTGTTCCCTTATTTCGAAGGTCTTATCACTTTAAATCAAGCGGTGGAAAACATAAAACAGGCCACCCGCAATTATGCAAAACGGCAAATTACCTATTTTAAGCGTATGAATGGGGCATATCCCATAGATATAAGCCTTGGCAAGGAGGCGGTGTTCGACCTTGCCGCAGAGCAGTGCCGCCGCTTTTTGGCGGAAGAGTAAGGAGGTGACAGCGGAATTATGAAAAAAACAGTAAAGCAATTGCTTACCACTATCTGCTCGGTTTGTATTTTGGTTTACGCCGTGTTTCAGTTATCCCTTGCCACAAGCGACGATGTGGAAACCGAAAACACCTTCTATTCCGTTGTCAACGATGTTATCAATACCGACTGCTATATTTTCCGTAACGAGTCTCTTATTATCCAAAGCGCAAGCGGTGCCCGTAGCTATACTGCCGAAAACGGCGACAAGGTTTATCTCGGGCAAGAGCTGTGCGTAACCTATCAGGATTATTCCGAGGCGGACATTCAAGCCCGCATTAACGAGATAAACACCCAGCTTGACGTTTTAGAGCAAAGCAACGGCAGTTATTTTGCCGACCTTGGCAGAATAAATGAGAACATCTCCGACTATATGATGGAGATACTTTGCAGCGTGGCAGACGGTGACCTGCAATCCGCAAAGCGCCTTCAAAGCTCTTTGCTTGTTCAAATGAACCGCAGACAAGCCACCGTTGAAGAAGACGACAATTATTTCAGCGACCAGATATACGCTCTAAAACAAGAAAAAATCAATTTAGAGGGCGGGCTTAAAGGTGCAAAAGTTTCCACCTCCGCCCCCGCCGCAGGATATTTTTATACCGAGGTTGACGGCTACGAAAACGTGTTTTCTGCCACCGCTTTGGAAAACTTAAGCCTTAACGATTTTGAAGCGCTTATTCAGTCAGACCCCCAACCCGCCATAAACAGCAATGCCATCGGCAAGATAGCAAAAAGCTCTAAATGGTACATAGCCTTTATCTGCCCCCGCAGAGAGGCGGCAGGCTTCGAAAAGGGCAATAATTACACTGTGTCTTTTCCGTATTCCGAGACGGATTTGGAAATGACCTTGGAGCGTAGCTCGGGCAGTGGTGACGGGGATAAAATGATGCTGGTGTTCAGCTCTCACACCTTGCCCCGCGGCTTTAATTTTACCCGCAGGCAAGAGATAAACGTTATAAAATCCACTGTGGAGGGCTTAAAGGTGCGCACCACCGCCTTGCGTAACGAAAACGGAAAAACCGGCGTTTATGTGCTTTCCAATAACCGCGTGGTGTTTAAAACCGCAGAGGTGTTAAGGGAAAGCGGCGGCTTCTATTTGGTGGCGCTGCCCGATAAAAGCAACCACACCGTGCGCTCTGCCACCGAACTGTCTTTGCATGATACGGTCATCTTAAGCGGTAAGAATTTGTATGTGGGGAAGGTGCTGCAGTGATGGATGAAGCGAAAATCGCCATAAAAGAAAAGCTTGCGGAAATAACAAAGCAGTTACCCGCGGATGTTTCTTTGCTGGGCGCCACAAAGACCGTCTCTGCCGAGCTTATCAACTATGCCGCCCGGTGCGGGCTTAAGCTTATGGGCGAGAACCGCGTTAACGAACTGCTGGAAAAATACGACAGCCTCGATAAAGACCGTTTGGAGATACATTTTATCGGCGCGTTGCAAAGCAATAAGGTAAAGTATATAATCGATAAGGTCTCCATGATACACTCGGTTGACAGGCTCTCTTTGGCAGAGGAGATAAGCCGCAGGGCAACGGCTATCGGCAAGGTTATGCCTGTCCTTGTGGAGGTAAACATCGGTAAAGAGCCGAGCAAAAGCGGGGTAATGCCCGAAGATACCTTGGCGTTTGTTAGGGAAATAGCAAAACTTAAGGGTATTTCGGTGCAGGGATTAATGACAATCCCCCCCAAATGCGACACTAAAGAGAAAAATATTGAATTTTATAAAAAAATAAAGCAAATATTTATTGACATATCACGTCAAAATGTGGATAATGTTAATATGAGGATTTTGTCTGCGGGTATGAGCGGCGATTGGCAAACGGCAGTAGAGTGCGGCTCTAATATGGTACGCATCGGTTCCGGCATTTTCGGCGCACGCCCCTACGGCAATAATAAATAAAAGAATATAACAATACTATTTGGAGGAATATATTATGGCAAATTGGAAATGGGCAGAAAAACTTTTGGGCAAAGAAGAAGCTTACGTTGTTGAAGACGACGGCAACTATGATGAAGGCGGTTATGAGCCTGTAAGTCCCCGTCCTGCCGCAGCACCCGAAGCACCCCGTCAAACAGGCGCTATCTCCAGCGGTGCCGCTGCATCCTTGGAAATGAAAATAGTTAAGCCCGACCGTTTTGAAGATGTTACCACCATTGCCGACCATCTGCTTCAAAGACGCACCGTTGTGCTTAATCTTGAAAACACCGGCAAAGAAAACATAAGACGTATTCTCGACTTCCTTTCCGGTACTATCTATGCAATCGAAGGCAATATGAAGCGTGCGGCTAACTCTACTTACGTAATCACACCCAAGAATGTAGATGTTTCTGCGGATTTGGATTTTTCGGGCGAAAAGGCAAGCGCGGGTAAAGAGCTTTATTAAGCCGCGGCTACCGTTTTAAAGGTGATATTTTTTGATTAGGATCTTTTCTTTTGTTGCGCTTTCCGTTAGCGCATACATTACACTTATGCATTTGGCGCTTCTGATGCGTGTTATTTTGGGCGCGTTTACCGAGGGCACCGGGCCTTTGGCTTCCTTTATCTATGTGTCAACAGAGCCTATTTTGCTTCCCATCAGACGCTATATCGACAAAAAGGGTATATTGCAGGGCATTCCGCTGGATATTTCTGTCCTTGTGGCTATGATTCTGCTTACTTTTGTGTCGCTGTTTTTACCAAGCATTACGGGCTAAAGAAAGGGGAGAAGCGAAATGCTTGCACCGCATGAACTTAAAAACAAAGCGTTTTCCAAGGCGGTTAGGGGCTATAACCCTACCGAGGTGGATGACCATATCGAATTTTTAATAGAAAAGTATACCGAGCTTTACAGGGAGAATACCGAGCTTAACCGTAAGCTTCGCGTTGCTGTTACAAAGCTTGATGAGATCAAGGACGAGGAAGAGTCTATCCGAAGCACCCTTGTTAACGCACAGAAAATGGGCGAAAAGATAATTAAGGACGCCAACACCCAGGCAGACCTTATTACCGGCGCAATTAAAGAGCGTTGCGATGCGGTTATTGCCGATTTCAAGCGCCGTATGGTTGGCGAAAAAGAAGATCTGTGGAACATAAGAACGGCGGTTTTGGACTTTAAGACCGAAGTTTTCGAGCTGTACCGCAGACATATTGAAGAACTGCACAATATTAGCGTTAACAAAATAGAGGATATCGTTTTACCCAACGAAAACGCTATTGTAGAGGGCATTTTCGGCGACGTGGCAGAGGCTGTTAAAAACAACAACAGTTACGAACAGCAGGCGGCGGAAGAAGAAAACCTTAACCCCGTTAAAGAAGAAAAAGAGCCTGTAGAGGTTCCCTCTATGGTGGCAGAGCAGCCTACGGCACAGCCTGTTATCGCTGAAGACGAGGAAGACGATGAAGATCAGTTCATCAAAAGCCTTGAGAGACTTAAAGATGAATAAGCAGACGATTTTACAATGCAAGCACCCCTTTTGTTAGGGGTGTTAGGGCAGCCGTGTCTCCTTTTAGGTGGAACGGCTGCTTTTCGGCGAAAATATAAAGATATTTTAGAAAATGTGAGGACAATTGTTTTATGAAAGATTATAAGGATACACTTAATCTTCCCGGCACAGGTTTTCCTATGAGAGCAAATTTGCCTCAAAAGGAACCCGAAATTAAAAAGCACTGGGACGATATGGGCCTTTACAAGGGCCTTATGGAAAAGGGCGCAGGCAAAAAGCCTTTTGTTATGCATGACGGCCCCCCTTATGCCAACGGCGATATGCACATAGGCCACGCCCTTAACAAATGCCTTAAGGATTTCATAATTAAAAGCAAAAATATGTCGGGCTACAAGGCGCCTTACATCCACGGTTGGGATACCCACGGTCTGCCCATAGAAAACCAAATGGTTAAAAAACACGGCATCAAGCGCGGTAGTGTGGATGCGGTTGAGTTCCGCCGCCTGTGCGAAGGCTTTGCAAGAGACAACGTGGCAAAGCAGATGTCCCAACAGCAACGCCTTGGCGTTATAGGCGATTGGGAAAACTCTTATCTTACCCTTATACCCCTTTTCGAGGCGGAGCAGATCCGTATATTCGGCGAAATGCAACGCAAAGGCTATATCTATAAGGGGCTTAAGCCTGTTTATTGGTGTCCCACCGACGAGACTGCCCTTGCAGAAGCGGAAATTGAATACGCCGATGACGAGTGCGATTCTATCTATGTAAAATTTGCGGTTACCGACGATAAGGGTCTGTTTGCGCCTGTTGTTGGTGATGCTAAAGTATATTTTGTTATTTGGACCACCACTACTTGGACTTTGCCCGGCAACGTTGCTATCTGCGTTGGCCCCGACTTTGAGTACGGCCTTTACAAGTGCGGTGACGATTATCTTGTTTTGGCTGTTGAGTTGGCAGAGGCTGTATCCAAGATCTGCGGTATAGAGGTAGAGCTTGCGGCTAAATTTAAGGGCAGTGACTTTGAGTATATCAAAACCGCCCATCCCTTTATAGACAGAGCGAGCCTTGTTATCGTGGGCGACCACGTAACCCTTGAAAGCGGTACGGGCTGTGTACACACAGCGCCCGGTCACGGTATGGAAGACTTCGCCGTTTGCCGCAACTATAAAGAGCTTGAGACTATCGTTCCCGTAGACTCCAAGGGTAAACTTAACGAGCTTGCGGGCAAATATCAAGGGCTTACCACCGCGCAGGCAAACGTTGAGATATTAAAGGATATAAAGGAAAGCGGCGCACTGCTTGCTACCCAGCACATCAACCACACCTATCCTCACTGCTGGCGTTGTAAGAACCCTGTTATCTTTCGCGCTACCGAGCAGTGGTTCTGCTCTGTGGACGATTTTAAGGAAGAAGCACTTAAGGCTATTAAGGATGTTCGTTGGATACCCGGCTGGGGCGAAGCAAGAATAGAAAATATGGTTAAAGACCGCGCCGATTGGTGTATCTCCCGTCAGCGTAAATGGGGCGTTCCCATTCCGATCTTCTATTGCGAAGACTGCGGCGAGCCTATTATTAACGAAACCACCATTGCACGTATAGCCGACGCTTTTGAAAAAGAAGGCAGCAACGCTTGGTATTCCCACACCGCAGAAGAGCTTATAGGCGATATGGCAGTTTGCCCCAAGTGCGGCTGTAAAGCCCTTAAGGCAGAGCAGGATATTATGGACGTTTGGTTCGACAGCGGCTCTTCCTATGCCTATGTTTTAGACCATTTTGCAGACCATTCTTTCCCTGCAGACGTTTATCTTGAAGGTAACGACCAGTACAGAGGTTGGTTCCAATCCTCCTTGCTTACCTCCGTTGCTACCAGAGGTACCGCACCCTACAAGACCGTTATTACCCACGGTATGGTTGTGGACGGCGAGGGTAAAAAGATGTCCAAATCCTTGGGCAACGGCGTAGACCCGCTTCAGGTTTGCAATACCTACGGTGCGGATGTATTGCGCCTTTGGGCATCCTCTGTGGAGTACACAGGCGAGGTTAGAATAAGCCCCGAGATTTTAAAACAGCTTTCTGAAATCTACAGAAAAATAAGAAACACCATTCGTATTCTCATGGCCAACTTGGGTAGCCCGGATACAGACTTTGACCCTAACAGAGATATGGTTGCCCCCGAAAAGCTTGAAGAGCTGGATAAATGGGCGCTTTCCCGTCTTAACGGTCTGTGCCGCAGGGTTGCTAACGCTTTTGAGAATTATGAATTCCATAATATTTATCACGATTTGCACAATTTCTGTACCATCGATATGTCTAAATTGTATATCGATATCACCAAGGACAGACTCTATTGTGAAAAGAAGGATGCGCCCGAGCGCAGAAGCGCACAAACCGTTATGTATTACGTTTTAAGCGCGCTTGTACGTCTTGTTGCGCCTATCCTTTCCTACACCGCAGAAGAAGCTTGGGGCTATATCTCACATATTGATGGCGAGGATACCGCAAGCGTGTTCTACAACGATATGCCTATGTATAAGGAAGAGCATAACTTCCCCGAAGCAGAGGCTCGCTATAACGCCATATTCGATGTAAGAGATGACGTTATGAAGGCTTTGGAGCTTGCCCGTGCCGAAAAACGCATAGGTAAGTCCCTTGAAGCAAAGATAAGTATCTACGGCGCAGAAGATAACGCTGCAATCAAGCTTTTCCGTCAGTACAGCATAGAAGAGCTTAAGGCGCTGTTTATAGTGTCCAATGTGGTAATCGAAAACGGCACCGCTCCTGAAGGTGCGTTTACCGATACTCAAAGCGGCATCGCTGTTTTGGTAGAAGAAGCAAGCGGCGAAAAGTGCGTGCGTTGTTGGATGTATACCGAAGAGGGCGTTGCCGATGAAGACGGCCAACCCTTGTGCAGTCGTTGCAAGAAGGTTACGGAGTAATTTTTATGAACAAAAAAAGGTTCCTTTGGTACCTTACCGGCGCGCTTATAATCCTTGGCGTGGTTGCCCTTGACCAAATCAGCAAGGAGCTTGCCATTGCCCACCTTAAAGGAAAAGACAGTATAAGCATCATCCCCGGCGTTGTAAGCTTTAGGTATATCCCGCCAAACACAGGTATGGCATGGGGTATGCTTAAGGACCATCGTTGGGTGTTTATGAGCATCTCAACTGTGGCAATACTCGGCTTTTCGGTGGTGTATTTTGCGGTTAAAGAGCAGCA
>JAZUQW010000120.1:0-2107 GCA_045605905.1 Eubacteriales bacterium | reverse complement strand
CATATCGTAAAGGCGCGATTTCATAACCTTTAAGGCTTTATCCTTGTTTTTTATCTGACTGCGCTCGTCTTGACAGTCAACAACTATACCTGTGGGGATATGGATTATGCGTATTGCGGATTCGGTCTTGTTAACGTGCTGACCGCCTGCGCCCGCACTGCGGTGGCGTGTTATTTCCAGCTCATCCATATTAAGCTGAAAATCACGTCCTCGGTCTCGGGCAGTACCGCAACGGTGGCTGTGCGAGTTTGTATTCTGCCCTGACTTTCGGTTTCGGGCACGCGCTGTACGCGATGCACGCCGCTTTCGAACTTAAAACGACTGTATGCGCCTGTACCCTCTACCATAAACGATACCTCTTTAAAGCCGCCAAGCTCGGTCTCGTTGGCGTTTACAAGCTCGCACTTAAAGCCCGATGCTTCGGCATACATCGTATACATACGGTAAAGAACCCCCGCAAAAAGAGCCGCTTCTTCACCGCCTGCGCCGGAACGGATCTCTATAATAACGTTTTTGTCGTCATTGGGGTCTTTGGGTAAAAGCAGTATGCGCAATTCTTCCGTAATGCGCTCCATAGCCTCTTTATTAACGGTATATTCTTCCTGCGCAAGCTCCTTCATTTCAGGGTCGCTATCTGCCATCATCTCCTCTGCTTCCGCAAAGGCTGTTTGTGCCGCCTTGTACTCACGATACTTGCTAACCACCTCTTCAAGAGACTTATACTCCTTCATAATGGCGGTGTAGTTATCGATATTGCTGACAACCGCAGGATCGGAAAGGCTATCTTCCAAGCCCTCAAATTTCTTTTCTATTTCGGCAAGCTTGTTAAGCATATTTTTCTCCTATCAAAATTCTATGTTCTACCCCTTGATGTTCACACATAAAAATGAAACAAAAAAAGGAAAGGAAAGCCTAATTTATGAAACAAAATATTTATCTACCCGAGGGATGCCTTATCAACAACCCCGCCAACAGACTGGCAACGGCAAACACCGAAAGTCTTGAACGGGCGTTTATTGACGGTGCCATACTTGAAGGTATTTGCTCTCTTTGTGACGGCGAGCGCAACCTGCACGTTAGATTGGGCAGATACAAAGGGATTATTCCCCACAGCGAATGTGTTTATCTGCGAGAGGGCGAAAGACCGAAGGATATTGCAATTATCAGCCGTGTGGGAAAACCCGTATGCTTTAAGATTATTGAAATACAGCGGAACGGTGACGAGCCAACTCTTATACTCTCCCGCAGGTTGGCACAGCTTGAAGCAACCTTTGCCTATATTGACAGGCTGTTACCCGGCGATATAATACCCGCCAAGGTGACACATTTAGAGTCCTTCGGTGCTTTTGCAGACGTAGGCTGCGGCATTGTTTCCCTGCTGCCCATTGACACCCTATCGGTATCACGAATAGCCCACCCGAAAGACAGGCTGTACACAGGGCAGGATATTAAGGTTGTAGTTAAAGCCATAGACCGGGAAAGTGGCCGCATAAGTCTTTCTCACCGAGAGCTTTTGGGCACCTGGCAAGAAAACGCCCAGCTATACTGCGCAGGGCAAACCGCAGCGGGAATAATACGCAGTATAGGAAACTACGGTGTGTTTGTAGAGCTTACCCCAAACCTTGCAGGACTTGCGGAATACCGCGAGGGTGCAGAGGTTGGAAAAAGTGCCGCCGTTTACATAAAAAGCATTATTAAGGACAAAATGAAGGTTAAGCTGGTGATAATAGACACCTATCCCTCCGAAGGGCAACCCTTGCCCATGAATTACTTTATCAAGCAGGGGCATATCGACTATTGGCGATACTCCCCCGCTGAATGTGACAAATTGGTGGAAAGCCGTTTTGCTTAATACTTGCGATAGTAGTTTATAAGACAACCCTCTAGTATTATGCGCTTTTCATCCAGGGTAAGTGCGGGCAATTTAAGGGTGGTTTCCGTAACGGAGCCGCCCTTTATTACATAGGCCTTGATCTCCTTATCCTCTGCGTCGATAGCGGAACGGATGCCCTTAACCAAAATGTAGTCGCCGCAGTCGAAATCACCTGCAAGCTCGGTGGTAAAGGGTACCATACCCCAATTGATAAGGTTGCTTCTGTAACGCTTG
>JAZUQW010000119.1:0-4975 GCA_045605905.1 Eubacteriales bacterium | reverse complement strand
GCCTCCGACTTCGTTCCTGTTGTTACAGCTACTACTGCTGCTATCGGAACTATCGCATCTGCTATGGCTGAGCTTTCAGACGAGGCTGCTGCTCCTGTAGTTATGATGAATAAGGCTACATGGGCAACATTCAAGGCTCTGCAGGCTGCTAACAGCTATGGTTATGATCCATTTGAAGGTCTGCCAGTAGAATTCAACAATACCATCAAGGCGTATACCGCTGCATCAACCGGTGATACATACGCCATCGTTGGCGATCTCGGACAGGGCGCTCTTGCGAACTTCCCTAACGGTGAAGAGATCACATTCAAGTTCGACGACAAAACACTTGCTACATCTGACCTCGTAAGAGTAATCGGCAGACAGTATGTAGGACTTGGAGTAGTAGCTCCGGACGCTTTTGTTAAGATTACAAAGTAGAGGATAACGCATGAAAACTCTTATCGCTATACCAAGCATGGACCAAGTTCCGGCGAGGTTCGCCCAGTCGCTTGCAATGTTGCAGAAAGAGGGCGATTGTGCCGTTACGTTTCAGATCGGATCACTTGTATATATGAGCCGTGACAACCTTGCACAACAAGCCATTCAGATGGGAGCTGACAGAATATTGTGGCTTGATTCTGACATGGTGTTCAGTCCTGACGTTCTTTCAAGTCTTTCAAGGACTATGGAAGAAACAAAGGCCGACATGGTGACGGGTGTATATTTCAGACGGGTTGAACCGTTTACGCCTGTACTGTATGAAAAGCTCGAAATGAAAGACGGTAAGGTCGACTATAAAGATTGGTGTGACCTTCCCAAAGAAGATGTCTTTGAGGTTGCTGGTTGTGGTTTTGGCTGCGTTCTTATGAATACGGATGTTGCGCTTTCGATTCTTGCCAAGTTTCACGAAATGTTTCTGCCGTTTGACGGTATGGGAGAGGATTTGGCTTTTTGTTGGAGAGCAAGACAGTGTGGTTACAAGATCGTGTGCAATCAGACGCTGCCACTTGGCCATGTCGGGTATAACGTAGTGACGAGAGGATTTTACAACGTATATCAGAAAAACAAGGGGCGGGTTTAGCGGCTCGCCCTTTTTGTGGAGTGATAAGTTATGGCAATGATCGATAAAGTAAAAATGGCGTGTCGTGTCAAAACCGATGCGTATGACGAACAGTTCACAGACCTGATCGAAGCAGCGAAGCGCGATCTTGGTATTGCGGGTGTCGTTATACCGTCCGAAATGGATGGACTTGTGCAGCGTGCGATCTGTACGTTCTGTATGATGTCGTTTGGCGTTCCTGACGACTACGAGCGTTTGAAGGCATCGTATGATGAACAGAAAGCGCAGATGTCGAATGCGAGCTGCTACACGAATTGGGGTGGTACCCATGTATGAAGATGTCGCCAAATTGGTCGCTTATGCCGATACAACGTATGACGAATACGGCAATCCGGTGAATGAAACCGAAAAGACCGAAGTGTATGTAAAAACACGCGGCGTGTATCAGAACGAATTCTATAATGCAGCACAGGCGGGGTTGAAGCCATCGATCACGTTTGAGATATCGAACCGTGAAGATTACAACGGCCAAAAGGTTGTTGAATATAACGGGCAGTATTACACCGTGATTCGTGTTGATTGGAATGCAGAACGCGACCGTGTATCGCTTATATGCGAAGAAAGAACAAACAATGGCTAATTCAGGTAGCGTATCAGTTCAGATGAAAGATATCCTTGATAAATATGGCCGTGAAGCAAAGAAGGCAATTGATGCAAGTGCCGAAGAAACAGCGGAAATGTGCGTTCAACAGTTGAAGAACAATTCACCGAAACGTCAAGGTAAAGGCGGCGGGGCTTATGCTCGTAGTTGGACGGTCAAGAAGGAAGGGCACGGCGACGTAACTGATTATATCGTGCACAATTCAAAGCACTATCAACTGACACACTTGCTTGAAAACGGTCATGTTATCAGGAACAAAAAAGGCACATACGGACGAACGCATCCAATCAAGCACCTTGAACCGGTGGCGGATGCAGGGATTCAACGTTTTGAACTCGGCGTTCGTGCGCGGTTAAAGGGGTTATGATATGACGTTATATCAGATATTGACAGATCCGGAACACGGTGTTCAAATACCGGTTGCATATTCTCATTTTGATAAGAAGCACGCGCCGGAGGAACCGCCGTATATGACGTACCTGGGGAACGGTCAAGATACGTTTCAGGCGGACGACACGCATTACTACACACGAAACCGTTACCAACTTGAATATTACTTCACAGAAAAAGACGAACAGGAAGAAGCCGTTATCGAAAGTGTATTGCTGGATAACGGTTTTCTTTATGAGAAAAGCGAAGATGTTTTCATCGAAGATGAAGGCGTTTTCGTTATCTACTATCAGATATAGGGGGATAAAATATGGCGAATAAAGTTGAATTCGGTATTTCGAATCTTCACGTTGGCACATATACCGATAACAACGGAACCGTTACGCTTGGCACACCATATCATCAGAAAGGTGCAAGATCATTCTCGCCTGAAGAACAGAGTGAAGCAACGAATTTCTATGCTGACAATATTATTTATTGGTCGGGGTATTCCGGCGGGACATTCGAAGGCGATCTTGAAGTTGCGAAGTACGATGATACATTCAAGACACAGTTCTTGGGATATAAGGCGCTGAAGAACGGCGGACTTGCTAACGTAAAGAACGCAACAAAACCAAACGTATACATCGCATTTGAAGTCGACGGCGATGCAGAAAAGCGCAGAATCATCATGTATAACTGTTCACTTGGCGGAATCACAAGAGAGTACAACACCATTGAAGAAAACAAAGAGCCGACAACCGAAACGCTTGCTGTTACGGTTACAGGCGACAACAACACAGGTGTTTCAATGGCGGCATTTACACCGGATGATGCAGGATATGACACATTATTCACAGCACCAACCGCGCCGGAACTTGCAAGCGAATAGTTGATTTTAAGGCGGGTCGATTGTGTTTCGGCCCGCTTTTTGTTTATGAGGTAGAGAACAATGATAAAGACTGTTAAATTCGGTAAGAATGAAATTTTAATGGATAACAACATCGGTTGGACGATGGTGTATCGTGATCAGTTCGGGCAGGACATCATCCCGTCACTAATGCCACTACTTGCGGGCGTGGTCGAAATGGTGTCGGGCATTATTGAAACAGCGGGCGACAAGAAAGAGTTTAGTATGGAAACCATCGCCGAACTATCTGAATCGGGGAAGTTGGAAGAAGCCATCATCAAGGCTGCATCGGCTGAATTCGTGGACTTTATAAATATAACTTGGGCACTCGCAAAGAACGCGGATGATTCGATTCCTGAACCGCGCGAATGGGTCAAACAGTTCGATGAATTTCCGGTAGATGTCATTGGGCCTGAAGTGTTCAAGTTAGTATTCAAAGGAATGGTAAGTTCAAAAAACTTGAAAAGGATGGGCGCAATGATCAAGAGCGTTCATCCAACAACGAAAAGCGAATAGACCTTGACACGATCATTCTTGCAGCGATTGAACGGGGTTTATCAATAACAGATATAAGAAGAATGCAGATCGGACAGGTTGTTGATTATTGCATAGCGTTCAATGACCGACAGCAACAGGCCGAGAAGCAAGAGAAACAAGAACAGGAACACGGCAGGAAACGCAAGGCTACACAGAACGATATAAATGCGTTTTTTGGTTAGGTGCAAAACATGGCGGGAAACATTAAAGGAATCACTATCGAATTTCGTGGCGATACCACACAGCTTGACAAGGCTTTGCGGACGATCGACAAGGAAACATCATCGCTCGATAGCGAATTACGAAAAGTTAATAGCGGGTTAAAGTTCAACCCCACATCGGTTGATTTGTGGAGGCAGAAACAAACCCTTTTATCACAGAAAGTCGAAGAAACAAAGACACGGCTTAATGCTTTGAAACAGGCACAAGCACAAATGGATGCGAAGGGTGTCGATAAGAATTCAAAGGAATACCGTGAATTGCAGCGTGAGATCATAACGACAGAATCAAAACTGAAGAACTTCAAGGGTCAGTTACAGGCGATCGGTAACGTTAAACTACGTGCGGCATCTGAACAGTTGAAGGCGATCGGATCAAAAGCAACGGCAGCGGGGCACGCAATGTCGGGGATATCAAGGGCAGCCGGAATATTGACGGGTGCAATTGCGGCCCTTGCGGTCAAGTCAGGTGTTCTTGCGGATGACCTGAACACGCTTGCGAAACAGTACAGGCTGAACACGAAACAGCTTCAGCTCTATGCGGCGGCGGCAGACCTTGTTGACGTAGATGTTGAAACGATAGCAAAGTCACACGTTAAACTCGTTAAGAGCATGAAGAACGCGCAAGACGGTTCAAAGAAACAGAAAGAAGCGTTCGATGCACTCGGTATCAGCGTTACGGATTCAAACGGCGAACTTCGCGATTCAGAAACTGTATGGCAAGAAACCATCAAGGCACTCGGCAAGATGGAAAATGAAACCGATAGGGATGCGCTTGCTATGCGTTTAATGGGCGGTGCCGCGAGAGATCTGAACCCACTTATTGCAGATGGCGGCGAAACGTATAAGAACGTAGCCGACACGATGAAGAAGTACGGCCTTGACTTCATTGATCAGAAAACACTTGATAAGGCGAACGCATTCAACGACCAGCTTGACACGATGAAGGCGGTCGGCGTTCTTGCTGTTCAGACGTTAGGTGCAAGAGTTGCGGGCGTACTTGCACCGGCATTTGAAAAGGTCGCAACGGCGGTCGGCAAGTTTGCGGGATGGCTCGGAAATCTGAACCCTGTACTTGTAACCATCATCGCGGGGATCTCGGGCCTTGTTGCCCTGATAGCACCGGCATTACTGTTATTCGGCGCACTTGCATCGGCGGCGGGTGCTCTTACGGGTGCACTTGCAACAATATCCGCGCCGGTGGTTGCAGTCGTGGCAGTAATTGCGGGCTTGGTTGC
>JAZUQW010000118.1:0-13581 GCA_045605905.1 Eubacteriales bacterium | reverse complement strand
ATGGCTACGATCCGACTTGGTTATGCTTGTAAGGGAAGAGCAGGACCGGAACGCATATGCCCCAATAGAAGTAACGCTGTCGGGTATGGTTATGCTTGTAAGGGAAGAGCAGTAGTAGAACGCACCGCCCCCAATAGAAGTAACGCTGTCGGGTATGGTTATGCTTGTAAGGGAAGAGCAGTCTTCGAAGACATAGTCCCCAATAGAAGTAACGCTGTCGGGTATGGTTATGCTTGTAAGGGAATAGCAGCCGTAGAACGCATAGTTTCCAATAGAAGTAACGCTGTCGGGGATGGTTATGCTTGTAAGGGAATAGCAGCCGTAGAACGCATAGTTTCCAATAGAAGTAAAGCCATTTGCAATGTTTACGATTTTAATATAGCTTCTGTATCTATACCAAGGTGCAGAAGACGAAGACGTATAGTTTGTCATTGCGCCGGTACCGGATATATCGACGGTGCCGGTGGAGGTATCAAGGCTCCAAGTTAAGTTGGTGCCGCACTTTCCTTTTGGGGCGATATCGGGGGTTTGGGTGCTTGCCGCGGGTTTTTGTTCGGGCGCGGGGTCGGTAACGGCAGCAGGCTTTTGCAGCACTGCGGAATCCGCCACGGCGGAGGGAGCTTCTTCCACCGCAGAGTCAGATACAGCGGCAGTGTTTTCGTGGATATGTGTGCTTGCGGCGCCCACGGTAAGGGGGAACAGCCCAAAACACATAGCGATGGATAGCAACAGCGAAATTAACTTTTTCATAAAGCTCTCCTTATTTATGCTTTTATTGGCGCTCATTTATACCCACAGTATAGACAATAATCGTTTAAAAGTCAATATAAAAGGAGAAACCGAACGATGAGGATTTCCGGATGACGGCTATTTTGCAGCGTGTGGTGATTACGGTGTTTGTCAAGGCTTTTTTTAAAGGCGTGGGCAAAGAAAATCCGTGTTAAGTTGGTGGGTGCATTTTTAGGCGGCAGCGGGGAATAATATCCGCAGGAGATGATAAAGAAAATGATAAATAACATACGCACCGACTTGGCAGTGGAAAGCCGACCGCCCCAAGCACAGCAGGGGGTAGACAACGGGGTAAAAACCGTAGAAAAAGACATTGAGGGCTTTAAGCTTACGGAAACCGAGATATACAGCGGCAGGGGAGAGGAGCTTACAGGCCGAAAGGCGGGGCTGTATTTAAGCCTTGACACAGGCAGGCTGTGGTTGGCGGACAGCACACGTCGCCGCGCCGCCGCACGGGCGGTAAAGGGGCTTATAACCAGGCTGTTGCCCTCTGATTTAAGCGGTGGCGTAGTGGTTGCGGGCTTGGGCAACGACGGCATTACTGCGGATTCCATTGGCCCCAAGACCGTGGGGCGTTTGGTGGTTACCCACCATTTAAGGCGACTTAATCCGTCGCTTTACAGCGCGTTGGGCTTTGGTGATGTGGCGGCAGTTGCGCCCGGAGTTTTGGGTCAAACGGGATTGGAAAGCGCAGTGCTGATAAAAGCGGCAACGGCGCAGATAAAGCCCGCCTGCCTGATAGCGGTGGATGCACTTGCTGCCCGTAGTCTTGAGCGACTTGCCACCACGGTGCAGCTTACAACGGTAGGGATATCGCCCGGTAGCGGTGTGTGCAACAGCCGTGAGGAGATATCCGCAAAAACCATGGGCTGCCCGGTGATAGCCATAGGTGTGCCCACGGTGGTGGGCGCGCCGACTTTGTTGAGCGAGATGGGCGGAAAATGCGCCGACGGCACAGAAAGCTTTTTTGTTACTCCAAAGGAGAGCGATGTTATGACCCGAGTAATGGCAGAGCTTATTGCCGCCGCCATTAATGCCGCCGTTCACAAGGGAACCGACAACGTAGAAGAGTACGCTCCTATTTGATTTATTTTTCGTTTTTGTTTGATATTAAAATTGACAATGGCGTTTGCTTGTGTTATAATGCTACTATGCAAAATATTTTTTGCGGAGAGCAAGCCCTAAAAGTGAGGTGTTTACGCAGTGAAGCTTTTGTATTCGCAGTATACGGATGTTGGCGGCAGAGGTAACAACGAGGATGCCTTGGCGGTAGCCGTTGCCGAGCATGGCCATCTGTTTTTGGTTGCCGACGGTCTTGGCGGTCACGATAACGGCGAGGAAGCCTCTAATATTGCTGTAGAAGAAATAAAACGTCGCTTTTTAACAGAGGGTACGCGCTTTGACCCGGAGCGTGCCATATGCGCGGCAAACGAGCTGATTTTGAAGAAACAGCAGGAAGAAGGGTCTTCAATGAAGACCACCGTTACACTTGCTTGGGTGGGTGACGCTATAACTCGGTTTGCCCATGTGGGCGATAGTCGTATTTACGCCTTTAACCAAAGGGGCATAGTTTATCAAAGTCCTGACCACAGCGTTTCTCAATTGGCGGTGGCAACGGGCGAGATAAGCACCGCGCAGATACGTAGTCACCGCGACAGGAACAAGCTTACCCGCGCTTTGGGCGTAAGTGAGGATGTTAAGGCGCATCTGTACACCGTTGATAACAGCGATTACAGCGGCATACTTATGTGTAGCGACGGCCTTTGGGAGTATGTTTACGAAGACGAAATGTGTGCTTCGTTTTCAAACGCTAAAACGCCAAAGGAATGGATAGATAAAATGCGCGTTCTTCACGCAAGGCGTGTGGATGGCAGTCACGATAACAATACGGCCATTGCCGTAATAAAAGAGGCCGAGCTAATGGCGTCTATGCCTGCGCCGTCGTTTAGACCGCCTGTATATGCTTCGGCGCCGAGGGGGACGATGTCGCCGAAAATCGAAAAGAAGCCCAAGGGCAACAAGACGATCGTTGTTCTTTCGGTTGTGGCTGTTTTGCTGTTGCTTGTTATTATCGGCTTGATAATCGGCTTAATACTTGCAGGTGACGGCAAGGGGAAAAAAGCTGACGACAGCTCCGTTGGTGCCTTTGATGGGCTATCGATGGAAGTATCAGAGGAAAATAAAGATGCTGTCAACGAAAGCGACTTTGCAGACGAAAGTTTTGTTTCCGAAACGCCTACGGATGAAAGTTTTGTTTCCGAAAGTGAGCCGAATAACGAAGGGGATTTTCCGCCCCAAGAAGAGCAACCCGACGAAGCACCCGAATCGGAGGAGGAAAGCGAGAACGCTTCCTCCGAAGAAGTAAGTGTTGAGGAAACAACAGAGGAAGACGAAAGCACGGCGGAAAGCTACGAAGAAGGCGAAGCTTTGGAGGACAGCGCTGAAGAAAACGGCACCGAAACTGAAAGTTCGGAAGAAGTTGAGCAACCAACAGAAAATTCAGGCGACGTAAGCGTGGGGTTTGAAAGGCCCTCTTTTTGGTAAGGCCTACAAGACAAACCTTAAGTACATAGAATACAGATGTGAGAATTATAAGGAAGACGAATGGAGTAAGCTATTATGAAATACTGTGTATTTTGTATGCGCCCCATGGATATTAATGCGCATAATTGCCCTCATTGCGGAAAGGTGCAGAGTTATTCTGCGCCCGAATATCATTTGCTGCCCGGTACTGTGATAGGCGGCAAAATTATGCTTGGCGCCGCGCTTGGCGAGGGCGGATTTGGTATTACATATATCGGCAGAGATATCAATTTGGATATTCGTGTTGCCGTTAAAGAATACTTCCCCAACGGGTACGCCAACAGAAGCAGTGCGATGTCTGCCAGCGTAAGCATAAGCTCTTCTCAAGAACGGCAAGAGTTTTATGATAAAGGTAAGCATAGATTTGTAGAAGAAGCTCGCACGCTTGCTCAATTTTCAGAAGAACCGGGCGTTGTGGGCGTAAGGGATTACTTTGAGTGTAACAATACCGCCTATATAGTTATGGAGTTTTTGGACGGTATAACCCTTAAAGAGTATTTAAAGCGTAACGGCAAGCTTTCTCCCGGCGAAACCGTAAGAGTGCTTACCCCTGTTATGGAGTCCCTTGAAAAAGTACATACAAAAAACCTTATACATAGAGACATCAGCCCCGATAATATTATGATGTTGTTTGACGGCAGGGTAAAGCTGTTGGATTTCGGCGCCGCACGCAGTGTTTCCGCCGAGGCTAATAAAAGCCTGTCAGTGGTTCTAAAACCCGGCTATGCCCCCCAAGAGCAGTACAGAAGCAAGGGGAACCAAGGCCCTTGGACCGATGTGTACGCTATGAGTGCTACAATGTATAAGTGCATAACGGGTATTACGCCGGACGATTCTGTTGAAAGATTAAGTCAAGACGAACTAAAGCCCCCTTCCCGTTTGGGGATTCCCATAGGGAGAGAGCTGGAAAAAGCTTTGCTAAAGGGCTTGGCGGTGCGTCAGCATGAAAGATATCAAAATATGCGGCAGTTGCTGGACGGTCTTAAAGGTATTGGCGGCGGCCCAACTTCTTTCGGTGACGGCGGCAGGACTGTGCCTGTAAACGGCGGACCTAACGGTGGCAACGGAGGTGGAGTGCGACCGGAGGATGTTTGGAAAAAGGCCGTTATTCTGAACAAAGGCGGTCGCGTTTCTAATGTGCCTTCGGGTACTGCGCATCAAAACGGCGGTAATGTGGCCGGCATTAACGGAGGTCGCGTTTATGTTGTTCCTCCAAAGAAAAAAAGCAATGCTTTAATGGTGATATTCTTTTTGCTTTCCTTTATTTTTGCAATATTGGCGCCTGCGGCTTTACTTATGTATGGCTATGATTTAAGCACAATGATTATCGGCGTGGCGGCGCTGTCATTGGTTACCCTGGTGCCGTTTATTGTTTCCTCTGTAAGAGGAGTGAAGCGAAGGGGAGTAAGAAAAGCCACCGTTACGGTGCTTTGTTTGCTGTTGGTGTTGGTAATATCGGCCGTTACCGTGGTAATGACGGTGGCGATGCCGATACTGCGCTTTGTGGGCAAATGGAATGGGTTTGATACTTTTGATATGACCGTGGGTGAGCTAACCGTATACGCCAATGGGGTTTGGAACTTATCGGCAAACGGAGAAGAATACAGCGGTTATTGCTCCGCCGCAGACGATACTATTACCTTCTATGATGTATACAACAATTACGTTTGTGAGGGCGGCAGCGACCAATATAAGCTGTATATATACTATGACATTGAAAAGTCGGAAGAGGATATTTATACGTTACAAACACAATCGGAGGTTGCACAATCGGAGGTTGAAGCCTTCTTTGATATGTTAAATCTCTTTGCTTCACGGGATTATTTCAGACGAGCTTGACAACTGATTTAAATAAGAGGGCGTTGCCCTCTTTTATTGTTGTTGGGCTCCCCAAGAAGTCGTCAGACTTTTTGGGGTGATTGCTGCTTCCAAGAAGGCCACAAGCTTTCGTGGGGCGATTTTTATTTTGTGGAAAAAGCAGTTTAGCTTGCTAAAAAACCGCAATTTTTTTGTGCTGTTTTAACATTCCGCCCTTGACACAGAAGCGTGTATCTGTTATTATTATATATAGTTATAACTGTCACGTTGTGCATGGGCACAGGAGGAACCGATTATGAAGAATGTTAAAAGATTTGTCGCTTGGGCCTTGGCTCTTGTTATGCTTATATCCGTTGGCGCCCTTGGTGCCGTAGCTGCAGATTTTACCGTTTCCGTGGCTACCCGCAGCACTACCGCGTCAATTGGCAGCGTGTTTAGCTTTTCGGTTGTTGTTGACAGTATAAATTCTGACGATGGATTGCTTTCGGTAGATATCCCTTTGAGATATGATGAAGACGTTTTTGACTGTATAAGCATAACCCCCGTTTATCCCGATGTTTGGGGTACCCCCGAAAACTTCAGTTACAGTCAACAGATAAACGGTGTGCTTTGGCTTCGTATGCTTAATGATGAAGATTCTTTCAGTTCTGAATACGGCTGTACCGAAGGCGGCGCTATGTGTTTTGAAGTTAAGCTGCGCGTTAAGGAAAGTGCGGCACTTGGGTCCACCGAGATATCTGTAGATGGCGACGGCGCGTTTCTTGTGCTGTCCGCAACCTTGGCAGACGGTATGTGTACCCCCGCTTACGGCACAGGCACAGACGTAAGTGTTGAGATAACCGAAAGAGTTTCAACTTTGGGTGATGTTAACGGTGACGGTGTAGCTGATAACCTTGATGCTGCTTATGTTCTCCGTTACGACGCCTTGCTTATCACCCTTGACGACAACCAGATTGCATCGGCAGATGTTAACGGTGACGGTAATGCGGATAACCTTGATGCCGCGATCTTGCTAAAGTATGATGCAGGTATTATAAGTCACTTTCCCGTAGAACAGTAATTTTCGGCGCACAAAGAGGGGCGACGCCCTTTTTGTGCGCTTTTATTTATAAAAATCGCCTATTAAAGGAGCTTATTATATGATTTTTGACGGCGCAAAATGGATAAGCAACGGTGTAAGAGAGTATGTGGGCACCGTAGAAGGCGTTTACTCCAATCCTTCCCCTTATTTCCGCAAGGATTTTGAGGTAAAAAAGGGGCTTGTAAAGGCCACTCTGTACGCCACCGCCAAGGGTGTGTACGAGGCGTACGTTAACGATGTGTACGCAGGTGATGAGCTGTTTACCCCCGGCTTTACCAATTATAGCAAGCTTATTCTTTACCAAACATACGATGTTACCGAAAAATTAAGAAAAGGCAAAAACTGCTTCGGTGCGGTTCTTTCCGAGGGTTGGTACGCAGGTCAGTTGGCTTTTCAAAAGAAGCAATACTACGGCACTTGGCCCCTTTGCCTGTTGATGAAGCTTGTTCTTGAGTATAAAGACGGCAGCGTGGAAGAGATAGTAACCGACAGCAGCTTTAAAACCACCACAGGTCGCATACTTGCCAGCAGCTTTTTAGATGGTGAAGTAGTTGATAATCGCCTGCCCGAAAGCTATGAGATGTTTGAAAAAGGCGTAAAGACCGACAGTTGGGACAACGCTGTGGAAGAAGGAGAAGATTTCTCTTTGCTTCAGCCTCAAGAGGAAGAGCCTGTTCGTTTCTGCCACCGTCTTAAGGGCGTACTTGTTGGTCACGATAAAGGGTCCATATACGATTTCGGTCAGAACACCGCCGGCGTTTTGTATCTTAACGTCAAGGCCCTTGAGGATACTAAAATAACCCTGCGTCACGGCGAGATGTTGGACGACGGCAAGCTTTACACTGCTAACCTGCGCGCCGCTCGCTGTGAGGATGTGTTTATTTGCAGACAGGGCAGGCAGATACTTACCCCGACTTTTACTTTCCACGGTTTCCGTTATGCCGAGGTTATTGTCGAGGGCGACGCCGATATTATAGATATTTATATGAACGTTTGCCACAACGATTTGGCAAGAACGGGCTTTGTGGACAGCTCCTCCGAGTTGATAAACAAAATATATACCAATACACTTTGGAGCCAACGCAGCAACTTTATATCCGTGCCCACCGATTGCCCACAAAGGGACGAACGCTTGGGTTGGACGGGGGATGCGCAGATATTCTCCATGACCGCTATGTATAATGCAGACTGCAAGGCGTTTTTCGCCCGCTATATGCGGGACTTGCGCTTGGACCAAAGACCGGACGGCGCGGTTACCGATGTAGTGCCTGACTTGCCGGGTTTGGTTGGCGCGGGCTGTGCCGCGTGGGGGGACGCAGTTACCGTTATCCCTTATCATCACTATTTGATGTACGGCGACAAGTCCATACTTGAAGATAATATAGACGCTATGAAGCGTTGGGTGGAATATCTTAAGAGCGCAAGCGTTAATCTTATACGTCCCGCCGCGGGCTATGGAGATTGGCTTTCCATTGAGGATGATACGGACAAATCAGTGCTTGCAACGGCATATTTCGCTTACTCTACCGACATACTCGTTACTTGCCTTGAGATTTTGGGGCAGGACGCTACGGAGTATAAAGAGCTGTCAGTGGCGGTTAAAGAGGCTTTCCGCAACGCCTTTGTGGCAGAGGACGGCGTAATTAAAAGTGACACCCAAACCTGCTATCTGCTTGGCATAAGCTTTGACCTTTGCAAGGATAAGGATTTGTGTTTCTCTCATCTTATCCGCACCTTGGAGCGGAAGAATTACAGACTTTCCACAGGCTTTGTGGGCGTTCGTTTTCTGTTGCCCGTTCTAACAGAGATGGGCAGGGCAGACTTGGCGTACAAGCTTATACTTTCCGAGGAGTATCCCTCTTGGGGCTTTACCGTTAAAAACGGCGCCACTTCTATTTGGGAGCGTTGGAACAGTTATACTCCCGAAACGGGCTTTGGCAACGTGGGTATGAACTCCTTTAACCATTATTCCTTGGGCTCCTGTGTGGAATGGATGTACGCATATATGCTGGGCATACGTCCTCACAAGGACTATGCAGGTTTTAAAAAGGTTATTATCCACCCCGTTACCGATCCGGAGCATCGCGTAAGCTTTGTCAACGGCAGCTACGACAGCGAGTGTGGCAGAATCGATGTGGATTGGGGCGAAGAAGAGGGCACCGTGGTGCTTAATGTGTGCAAGCCGGCGGAGATGGAGGCAATCTTCGAAATAGAAGGCGATATCGTTGCCGTCAGCATTGACGGTGAGGAAGCTCCCATTAATATGGCGGCAGGCGCAGAAGAAGTTCAAATTCGTTATATACCCGCTAAAAGATAAATAACATATATTTGGAGGACGAAATGAAAAGAATTATCGCATTTGTTTTGACTATGGCAATGATGTTTAGCTTAAGCGTTGTTGTCTCCGCAGAACCTGCGGCAGAAGTGCTTGATGATTCTGTTGAAGTGACAGAATACATCGGCAACCTCAACGTAGGTAAGTTTAACGATATTTGGGGCGGTGTAACCACCAACATCGTTACACTTGTTACTCCCGGCAACACCGTTACCGGTCTTTACTATGAGAAAATGTACGCCAAGTATAACGAAGAAGGCGGATATTACGAAGTAGTAGAAAAGGTTGCAAACCACCGTTCTTATACCCAAGCCGTACAAGCGGGCTACTTGGGCATTATGCTTAACTATGCTCCTCTTACCACCGCAGGCTCTGATATCGCTAAAGCGAACTGGGCTGTATGGCAACACATAAGAGTGGGCGACAGACTTTATCTTAAGAATATCGACCTTGAGCTTAAGAATCTTCAAACCAGCGGCGTTTGGGGCTCTTCCAGCTACAATTCCAATTCGTATATAGAAGTTGAAACCGTAAAGCCTGTATATCCTACAGTTACTCCTTACAGCAACAAGTCCATTGTTGCGCAGGGCGACAGTATTACCGTTGGCGGCGGTTGGACCTCTGTTTGGAGCGATTATTTCAGCACCACCGTTATTAACGCAGGTTTCGGCGGCGATACCTCTTGGGCATCCCTTTCTTCCCGTTATGAGACCTATGTTGCTTCTCATAACCCCGAGATAGTTTTTGTTTCCTTTGGTATAAACGATGCATTTTCCGCAGCTCCTTCCACTGAACTGATGGAAAAATACAAGACTGCTCTTCGCGGCATCTATGACGCAAATACCGAGCTTGGCGCAACTACCGTGTTTATGACCGCAAACGTTATAAAGATTGCCGCTATCCAAGGCGGCGTGTTCGACAAAGGCGACTATAGCTCCTTCGGCGGTGAAGAAGCTTATCTCGACCAGTTTATCGACTGTATGCGTCAGGTTGCAGCAGAAAAAGACTGTGTTGTTATCGACCTTTATCAAATGTGGAAGGACGAGGGTCTCTCCCCCGATAACATAATCGATAGCTGTCACCCCAACGGAAACGGCTATGACATGAACTGGACAGTTCAAAAGCCCGCTCTCATTAAGAATATGAAGACTATCTGCGGTGACGATATCCGCGTTCTTTACGGCACCACCGCTAAACACGCAATCGACGGTATGCCCGATTGCACCGTTACCGTTACCGATGCTGAAGGTAACGCTGTTTCCGACAGCACAGTTCTTCTTGACGGTTACAAGGTAAGCTATTCCTACAACGAAGAAGGCACCGAGCATGATCTTGGCACCTATGTTGTTGAGACCTTTGAACCTCAAAAGGCTTATATTGCAGAAGACGCAAAGTTCTCTGTAAGAGACGATGCCCTTTATTTCACCGAGGCGATCGAGGTTTCTGATGTAGCGGCAGGCATACTTAACTCTGTTGTTGAAGCTACAGATGACGGTGAAGTATTAGATAACACCGCAACTCTTGTGGAAGGCGACATTATAACCGTTAAGAACAGCGCAGACGGCGAGGTAGTCGCAAGCTATACCGTAAAAGACGGTAACGTTGTTGACGAAGGCCCTGCAGATGACGTGGAAGACCCCTATGAGGGCTGCGAGCTTGGCGAAAACCTCCTTGCAGGTCTTCCCTATACCGCTACCTACAACGCATTCCAAAATCCCTGCAACGATGAAAACAGCACTCTTCTTACCGACAGCAAATACCGCGGCGATGGCGAAAGCGCTTGGAGCGGAGATTTGGGTACTGCAGGCGTAACCGTTGAATACGCGGGCACTGCGGCAACAACTACCATTCAGTTTGCTTTTGATGAGGCTACAGAGATTCACCTTATCACCATAAAGAACGTACGTATTGCTGCAAACCGCGGCTTTAAGATGGATAGCGTTGGCGTTTCCACCGATGGCGAAACCTTTACAAACATTCCTTTTACCTTTACCGAGGTTTTGGTTGAAGATGCACCGGGCTACGGTACCTCCGGCGCACCCCAATATTATGATGTTCAGATCAGAGCAGATGTAGAAGGCGCAGTGGGCCTTAAGATCGCTTTCGGCACAGGCGGCGCATACATTGTTCAATTGGATGAAATAGAAGGCGCGGCTTATATTGTTGAAGGCGGAGACGACACTTCTTCCGACAGCGAAGTTTCCGATAGCGTAGAGTCTTCTGATAAGGCCGAAAACTCCGATGCGGCAGAGCCTTCTGAAGACGACAACACCTCCGATGACACTTCAGATGTTGTATACGGCGATGTTAACAACGACGGTTTCATTGATAGCCTTGATGCCGCACAGGTTCTTAAGTACGATGCACTTCTTATAGAGCTTGACGGTGCCGCACTTGTAGCCGCAGATGTTAACGGTGACGGCTTTGTTGACAGTCTTGATGCTGCACAAATTCTCAAGTATGACGCGCTTCTTATAGAAAACTTCCCTGTAGAAGATGTTGTTTCTGATGTTTCCGTAGAGGATTCCTTGGCAGATCTTTCCTAAATCAAATTCCGGCATAACTGTTTAGTCCCAATATAAGGGGGCAAAAACGCCCCCTTTGATATAGTCAGCAACAAGTTTTTACTTGTACAATATATTCAGTAAAGGAGACATACGGATGAAAAAATTCACAAGGCACCTTTCCCTTCTCTTGGCTATGGTCTTTGTTTTGTCTCTCGGCGTGTTTACCGTTCCCCAAAAGGCGGCAGCCGCAGAGGTTAAGACTTATATCGGTGATATGACCATATCGATTTCCGGCATTAACTGGACAGATTCGTCTTATACCCAGAACCATCTTATGTTTATAAAATCCGGCTCTGCTCTTAACGGTGCGTATTTTGACAGAATTTACGCAGTTTATGACAGCGCCAAGGGCGGTTACGTTGTAACCGAAAAAGCGGGCACTCACTGCACCTACAGCAAGACCGTTGCCAGCGGTGCTATCGGCCTTGCAATCAGCTATCAGCCTCTTGGCAACACAGGTGAAGCTTTCACCCGTGAGAATTGGAAGGTTTGGCAGCAGATAAGAGTTGGCGATATCCTTACCTTCTCCGGTTTTGATGTTTCCACAGGCACAATCACCACCAGCGGCACCTTTGGCTCCAGCAACTTTGTGTCCAATGCAAAAGTTCATGTTACTACCGTGCGTGATGATGCGGCAACAAAGACAGGCTACAGCGGCAAAACAATAGTTGCTTTGGGTGACAGCGTTACCGCAGGCGGCCGTTGGACAGAGGAGACCGAAATAGCCCTTAACACCCGTATAGTTAACGCAGGTACCCCCGGCGCAAGAACTGACGAGGGTCTTGGCTATTTCGCAACCCATGTTGCTCCTTATAACCCCGACATAGTTTTCATTAAATACGCTATTAACGATACCGCTCAATACACCATCGCAGAAAGCAACCTCACCAACTTTAAGAACAATTTAAGAGAGCTTTGTGATATGTGTCTTGAGATTGGGGCTCTTCCCATACTTATCACCACTAATAAGATCAGACTTTCAGACTCCAGCAAGTATTCCGTGGTTGGCGGTCTGTATACCTTCTATCCTCGCTTTATCACAGCTATAAAAGAAGTTGCCGCGGAATACGATACATATTGTATCGACCTTTATAATCAGGTTTGGGCTTCTCTTACTGCAGACAGCACCACACTTATGGACTCTGTCCACCCAAGCGGTTCTTCCTATGCAAAGGAAATAGCTTACATAACCAAGTATCTTAAGGATAACGAAGACGGTATCATCGCTGCTGCAAACGCCGTTTCCGGCGATGTTGTTGGTATGCCTTCCGCTACCACAAACTACGCGCTTTCTTCCCAAGGCGGTCAGTATATGTATGACAGCACCTATCCCGGCGGTAGTAGCTACTACACCACCGCTTACTACGGCGACAACAGCAACCAGGGCGGTTCATACATCAGCGGTAAGCTTAACGATGGCACTACCCCTGCAGACAGCATCCCCAACGCCAATAACACCAACTGGGCAGTGTTCTTCGCATCCGCGGCTACCCCTACCGTAACTCTTAAGCTTAATTCAAAGGTTTATATCAATAACGTAAGCGTACTCTGCCTTAATGGGTCGGGCAGCGGTATAACTTATGTAGCACCCACTGTAAGTGCTGTTTACTTAAGCGACGACGGCACAAACTTTACCCCAACTACCGCGTTTACCAACAAGATGAGCACTGCCGGCACCATTAGCAGCAGAATTAAGCTTGCCTTTACAAAGGCTGTCAGCGCAAAATATGTGAGGATAGTATTTGCCACACCTACCGACCGTACAGCTATAGGCGAGGTTCAGGTTTGGGGCGACACTTCCTTGTTTGGCGTAGAAAACGACCCCTTCGAGCTTATCGACGGTTCTAAACACGCTCTTGATGATGCTTATGCTACAGTAAAGGCTCTTGGTGTTTCCGTTACCGCTCTTAAGGCTGAATTTAAGTGTGAGATAAGCCTTTTCGATGCAAGCGGCAAGGCACTTGCAGATGCAAGCTACATCGGCACAGGTTGTACTGTTATTCAGTACGATACAGAAGGTCAGGTGCTTAACTCTGTTACAGTTGTTATCCCCGGCGACCTTTCCGGTGACGGTAATGTAAACACCACTGATATGGCAGTTGTTCGCAGAATGCTTGATTCTTCCGGCTCTACCGAGGTTCAGACCAAAGCTGCAGACATTACTAACGATAATATTGTTAACACAACAGACTACTTAACATTGAGAAAACACTGTGACGGCTCCAGCACTATGTACTAATATTCGGGCTTAAAGCCAAAACGGGTCTCAGACCGCTGACAAAGGCACAGAGCACGAAAAATAATAGAATACAGTTGCTCTAAAGTAGAAAATCCAGGGAGGACATCCCTGGATTTTCTACAATTTATTGTTTTTTTCGTTCAAAACGAACCTCGGCTCACAGTAGCAA
>JAZUQW010000117.1:0-8392 GCA_045605905.1 Eubacteriales bacterium | reverse complement strand
CACTGCAGATACCACTGTTAGCGCTTCTTGGAACATTAACAGCTACACCGTTACATTCGTAGTTGATGGCGTTACTGTTGATACCCAAACCGTTAATTACGGCAGTGCCGCTACCGAGCCTAATGTTGGCACTAGAGAAGGTTACACCTTCAGCGGTTGGGATAAGTCCTTTACCAACATCACTGCAGATACCACTGTTAGCGCTTCTTGGAACATTAACAGCTACACCGTTACATTCGTAGTTGATGGCGTTACTGTTGATACCCAAACCGTTAACTATGGCAGTGCCGCTACCGAGCCTAATGTTGGCACTAAAGAAGGTTACACCTTCAGCGGTTGGGATAAGTCCTTTACCAATATCACTGCAGATACCACCGTTAGCGCTTCTTGGAACATTAACAGCTATACCGTTACATTTGTTGCCGGTGAAAACGGAACTTTGGTCGGTCAAACCGAAGTGACAGTTGTGTACGGCACAGCTTTTGCGGATATAACATATCCCACCGCTGTTGCAAATGCAGGATATAAATTCGGTGCATGGGATATAACAAGCGGCACCGTTACCGGTGACATAACGGTTAACGCAAGCTTTGTTTATGACGAAGCACAATGGTTTACTGTAACATATATTATTCCAGATAACGCAAGCAGTAATGATACATTAACATTTGGTCCTTTTGTTACCGGAACAACTTGGGCAGATGCCGGCATAACAGAACCTACTGTTACTTGCGAAGGTAATTATGTATTCAAGGGTTGGGATACAGAAGAACCCGTCACAATCACAGAAAATCTGATATTCACCGCAGTTATCTCCCTTGAAGGTGAGGTTACGGTTACAATAGTTTGCGGCGCAAACGGCGTAATCCTTCGCGAAGACAATGGCGAAATAGTTGTTGGTGACTACACATTGACAGTCCCCGCAGGTACGGTTACATCCGATATTACACTTCCCTATCTGTTAGCTGATACCGGTTATGTCTTTGATGCTTGGTATGTCGACGGTGAGGTATATGACCTGTCTTCTATTTTAGAAGATGACATAACTCTTACAGCAACATTTAAGGCAAGCCCTGTTGCAATAACCGAAAGCTCTGTTGTAAACGCAGACAATTATGCTACAATTACTATTACAATAGCGGCAGACAGTGCAAACTTTGCCACAAGAATTTATGTATTTAACCAACATAGCAACGGCCTGACAACAATAAGCACTAACTCTGTTGTTGCAACCGAAATCGCCGCAGGCATTTATACAGTTGAAGTTGAGATATATTCCAGCGGTATTGAAACCGTAGATATTTACTTTAGCGGCGCCGCAATCGACTTCTCGTCTGATGATTGGCAAGTAGTTGCACTTAAAGCGGATATAGTTCTTTAAACCGTTTTATGTATAAAAATTCCCTTGGGTTTTCACCCAAGGGAATTTTTTTGCATATATGGGCATAATATTGACAGAGGTGATCAATAGCTTTGTCAAATAAAACAAAAACTTATTTTATATCAGTTTTCATTTCTCTGGCTGTAGGAGGTTTGGCGGCGTTTTTAACACGTAACGGCAACAACATCTTTGAGAACATTAATGTCCCTCCACTAACGCCACCGGCCATTGTATTTCCCATAGTATGGACGGTATTATATATCCTTTTGGGGATAAGCGCCGCTATTGTATGGATTAATCGTAAAAGCACCCCCAAGGATGCGAGAATTGCCATCAACCTTTATGTTTTGGATTTGGCTATCAATTTTACGTGGAGTCTTATCTTTTTTAATATGCGGAATTTTGGCTTTGCGTTTTGGTGGCTGTTGGTATTACTGGCGGTAAGTATTATTATGACAGCTTTTTTTAACAGGGTAAAACGGATTGCCGCGGTGCTGCAAATACCCTATTTGCTTTGGATAAGTTTTGCCGGGTATTTAACTTATATGATCTATTATCTTAACAGATAAACACATCAATAAGTCTGACAACTTCTTAATGTTCCGACAAAGAAAGCCCCCGTTTTATATCGGGGGCTTTTTGTACACCAATTATTGAATATCAGCGTTGGGGTCGAAACCGAGTCTCTTAAGAGTTTCTACTACGTAAGATTCTCTATATTCATCTTCGGGCTTTCTGTTGAGATAGGACTTGAAGAATTCTTCACAAGCGGTTTGGTAATCAAGCTTTGCAAGCTCTGCAATTACACGAACGCTTCTGTCAATAAGCTTCTTATTGGTGGGAAGAACCTGAATCATCCAGTTGGACCAAACCTTGCCCATTTTAGCCATGGTAGCGGTACTGAGAAGGTTGAAGGTAAGTTTGATCATAAGGTGAGACATAAGCTCGGTGCAGGTAGCGGGAACATCAACAGGGATGTAGATTTCGTTATCTGCGATCTTGCCTTCAGGAATACGGCCGATACGAATTACTACGCCACTGCCGTAATCGGGTAAATACTTGTTGTACCAAGCCAAAGCATCCTTGCAAGCAGAGCCGTTAATATCCATAAGGATAAGATTTGCGGGCTTGCGGCTGTAACGGGAAACATCTTCTTCGTTACCGATGCAGTACTGTTCAACTTCTTCAGAACCAACCTTGGGAGGATTGTCGATAATGGACTGTGCTGCTTCCATAACCTTGTAGTCTTCAACTGTCCAATCAAGACCTACGATAGGACGACGGAATACGTGCTGCCATGCAACCTGGTTGGGATAAAGAGGATCCTTAACGTAAGCCCAGCTAACTGCGCTTTCGGTATCCTTAAACTTTCTGAAAGGAGGCAATGTGAAGGTAGGCTGTCTTTCAGTAGTATCGGTCATCATATCAAGGAGATAGTCATGGCTGAGATATGTAACAAGACCGTTTGCCTTGTAGGTAGCAGTTTCAAGCTCAACAGCCTTGGTAAGACCTGCAAGAGCCTCACCACTGGAGAGAGTTTCACGAAGCTTCTTAAATTCTGCTGCATATTCTTCTGCAGTAAGTGCAGGGGTGCCAACAACCTTAAATTCTTCTTCGGTAAGGTTTTCCTTAAGCCACTGACCTGCAGCGATTTCTAAAGCGGCACCTGCAGTAAGAAGCTCAACAGTGGTAACCTGCATTCTTGTAGAACCGGCAACTGCCATATTGCCTACGAAAATGCTGATAGGCTTAATATTGGGTCTTGCAAATACCATACGAACTCTCTCAAGGTGTTCGCACAGGATTTCCTTAGGATTGCAGTAGAGATAGTAAGTAGTGCAACCACGCTTGTCAGCCTCTATAACAGAGCCGTTAATACTTGCGGAAAGACCACATTCTGCAAGACCTATAAGAACGTCACCTTCACCAATGCCGGCGTCAACAACCTGACGAGCACCGAAGGTCATGTAGTCTTCAACGTTTTGAACAGAACGAACAAGCGCTCTGTCACCACCTGTGGTAAAGCTGTTGCAGCATTCACAGATTTCGAGGAAGGTTTGAGCCTTTGCAGGAATCTTGGAAACCAAAGAGTTCCAGAACAAACGCCATGCGCCGTCAAGCTGAATAGCCATTCTGCCGGATGCGCCAACGCTGGAGAACACAAACTTTTTGCGTTGATCCATAACGCGCTTAATGTCCTTAACAAGGTCCTTAAAGTTTTCGGTCTCAAAAGCTTTTGCAGCAACATCTGCAATATCAAGGTCTGCAGAAAGTATCATTTTGATACCTTCGGAAGTATCCTTTGCGATGGTTGCGCTAAGATTTCTTGTGCGAGGATTGGACTGTTCGGTAGGGATTACACCAAGGTGAAATTGCTTTTCATTATCGATAAAATCCTTAGCCGCGTGCTTGTAATTAGTAATGTTTTTGTACTCCAAAACTGAATACCCCTTTCGTATTCTCATATTTTTGCACGAATTTACACATTCTGTGCTTATTGTACCACCCTTTTTGATATTTTGCAATAGGCGTTTTTGCGTTTTAGCAAGTTTTTTGCTTTTTTTATTAAGAAATTTCTTGGATATAAGGCATTGCCTCTACTGCGTGGGGACGACTGACCGCAACCGATGCCACACGTGCGGCAAAATCACAGGCCTCTGCAAGACACATTCCTTTGCACAAACCTACGGCAAGGGCGCCGTTAAAGCAATCGCCGCCGCCTGTTGTATCCACCGCTTTAACCTTGTAAGGAGGAATGTGCTTCCATTCACCGTTTTCATAGCACTCCGCACCATTAATGCCCAAAGTTACCACTGCCCTGTTTATCTCTGCCGATTCTATACCGGACCTATAATCTTCACCAAAGAGATATGTAGCCTCGTGTAGATTTGGGGTTATAATGTCTGACTTAAATAACAGCTCTTTATCAGCCCCAACAGCAGGTGCGGGATTATATACAACGCAGACGCCCGCCTCTTTAGCAAATATACAAGCCTTGCGGTTTGCATCGGTAGGCACCTCGTTTTGCAATATCAGCATATCAGATGCGCAGATCTCATCCTTAAAGCAGGCAATATCTTCCTCGGTTAACAGCGCCGCCGCACCTTGATATACGGTAACGCGGTTTTCGCCACGGCTATCTGTTAATATACAAGCGCATGCACAAGGTACGTCTTTATATGCAATTAATGGTTTTATGTTCTCTTTTTCCAAAAGCTCTATGCATTCTTTAGATCCGCTGTCTCTGCCAAATGCGCCCAAAAAATTCACCTGTGCACCAAGTCTTGCAGCTGCCACTGCTTGATTATATCCTTTTCCGCCGGGCTCGGAAAAAAAGCTGTTTGCAGCAAGAGTCTCTCCCTCTTCATGAAAATGGTCAACGCCCATAAAAAGACTGTTGCCACCAAGACCGATAACGGTTATTTTCATTTGCTGAACACGCTCCCTTCCCTTTTCATACCGCCACGGGTATAAGTCCCTGTAGGCGCTTTTCTCATATCCAAGGCTTTGAAAACAGATAGTATTTCTTCGTCGCTTTCGTCGGTAAACATAAGTATACAGTCAGTTACACCTTCAAGAGACTCAATCCTGTCTATTAGATAAGTAGGCACTGAATTGTATACAATATTGCGGTGACCGTATTCTCTTATCACAGGGAAGACAGCCGAAGTTTTATCCTTTAGATAAGCCGTGCAAACACCTTTTTTCTTACAACCCGATACATTGGAAATAATACAGGTTTCGGTATGCATCAAAGGCATTTTACCGTAAATTACGTATGCTGAATTGGTACATTTTACTCGTTTTGGATTTATCTCCGGGGAGATACACAGGCTATGCATTCCCATAGCTTTCAAAGCCGACGCGGTATGACTGTTTGTAACGTTTAACGGATAATCGCCGTGAACAACAAATCCGTCGCAAAATTCTAAATGGGCAAAATTTGATACCGTCAAATCTCTAACACCCATAACGCCTGCCTTTTCAACCAACGCCTTAATAGCTTCTTTGTCGCGAGGAAAGATCGTGCGAGGCAATACAAGAGACAGACAATCGTCCACTACCCAATCCGGGATATCCGCCCAAATAGGAAGCTCTATCCTTACGCAACGGCGCATAGCTTCGTACAACACTTTTTTGGAAGGAACGCCTCCTTCGAAGCGTGCGACCAATGAACGCACACCGTTTTGTGTTTCTTTGCGAATAATAAACGGGGTATTTCTTGTCGGATTACGCTTGGGAGTGTTAGCAGCTATAATTCTGCTTGCCAATTCATCAAGCACATTTCTTCTAATCTCGTTTATAGCTGACATAGGCAGAATAATTCCTTCGTCAAGTTCTACCTTTACATTAGCAATAAATGGCGTAGCGCCCGTTTTTCCGATGCGTGCAACAAGTTCTTCCTTGCTTAACGGACGGTTTATGGCAAGTTGGGGCACGGCACCCTGCACCGTTGCAAAATGCATACCTCTACAAGCGGTTATAGTAGCAGGCTCGCCATTTTTAAATGTGCAACTTATATCAACAGCAAGCTTTCGCTCTATAACAGTAATGTCTGCGTTTCGACTTTTATCCTTATCATCTTGAGTGCGCACCCCAAACATTTTATTGTCAACGTTGCCGACAAAATAGCCATCAGTAAAGCCACTGCGGGAAAAGGCGTTTTCAAGTCTTTTCATTTCACAATCGGTGGCGGGGCGATTTTCGTCTATAAGGCGACGGTAAATGCTTACCACTTCGTAGACATATTCGGCACTTTTCATTCTGCCTTCGATTTTAAGGCAATCCACGCCCATTTTGCATATTTCGGGTATGTGCTTTGCCAAGCATAAATCTTTTAAAGATAGCGGATATTTACCGTTATAACATTGTCTGCAAGGTTGAGCGCACTGTCCCCTATTACCGCTTCGGCCGCCAATAAAAGAAGACATAAGACAACCACCGCTTTGAGAAACACAAAGGGCGCCGTGAACAAAAATCTCGGTCTCGATACCTGTAGCTACTACCTCTGAAATATCCGCCTTTGTGGCTTCTCTTGCCAGCACAACGCGACTTATCCCCATACCGCGCAGTATATCAACACCACCGGCGCTATGCTGTTGCATTTGTGTTGAAGCGTGGATTGGCAAGTCGGGAAAAGCCTGCCTTAAACAATTAATAAGCCCCAAATCCTGCACAATGTATGCATCAGGAGGAGAATTGCTTTCCAGCGAAGCCACATAATCAATAACTTTACATATTTCATTGTCTGAAACAAGCGTGTTTAAAACAATATATATTTTCACACCGTGAAGACGGCAAAGACTCATAGCCGCCTCTGTTTCCGGTATATCAAAATTGCCCGCAAAAGCGCGGGCGTTAAAGTCTTTTCCGCCAAAGTAAACGGCGTCTGCGCCGGCCCATACCGCCGCCTTAAGGGCATTGATGTCACCGGCGGGCGCAAGCAGCTCAAGCTTTTTCAAGCTTACTCCTCCTTTAACCGAATAAACCGTATTTTGAACCTAAAACGACTATCAAAACAATATGTGCAAGAGCCATAAGCGGCACAAAAAACATAAAGCTGAAATGCTTTGTTTTGTGTCTTATCAACAGCATTGCCGCAAACATAAATAGTGCGCCGCCTATTGCAGAAACACCAAAAAGTGTTTTTTCGGGTATTCTTCTTTTATGACGGATTGCGGCAATCTTATCAAACACGCACAAGAATACGGCAAGCAAAGAAACCGCACATAAGTAATACCACATAGCATTAACCTCTGCCTAACAAATACAGCTTTTTAATGAACTGTCTGAATAAATACTTTGCACGAATATAAAAGCATTTTGCGCTTATTGCAAACCCGTAAGCGTTTTTTACTTTAAGCATAGTCTTCATTTTGTTTTTTACAACAGATAAATCTCTTTTGGCTGCATAAAAAAGTATACCTTTTGCCAGCTCTGCATCAAATTTCTTTTCAAGTGCATCTATATCGGGACTTAAATACAAAAGCATTTCGTCTTTATAAATTGGCTTTAGTTTTTCCGAAAGCTGACCGCTGTATGTCCTTAACAAACAAAGCTCTGCCCCGTGAAAATAAAAACGGCAACCGTTGGCGGCAAGGCTTTTCCAATACAGCTTATCCTGCACATACCTAAAAGCGGTATTAAAGGGCGGCACCTTGTCCATTGCGGATTTGGGTATAAGCATTGTAAAATAGCATATATTACCACCCGATATAAGCAAACGGTATATCTCTTCTCCGCTTTTCATACCGTTTAGTGTTTTATGGGGGCGAAACAGTTTTTTACCTTTTGCGTCTATAAGCCCCGCTTGGCAACATACAACAGTGTTACCGTCTGCAAGCGTCTGTTTGTTAAGAACTTCGACCTGACGGGACAGATAGTTGCTCTTCAATAAATCGTCATGAGAAAGCCAAGCAAAATAATCACCTTTCATAACAGAAACGCCTAAATTAAGCGCAGAAGAAACACCGCCGTTTTCTTTCTCTATGGCAATTATTTTATCGCCAAAGGACTTTATGACGGCGGCAGTTGCGCCACCGTCATCAGAACCGTCGTTTATTACAATTATTTCTTTATTTTCATAGTCTTGGGCAATAGCACTCTCTATTGCTGCACCCAAGTAATCTGCGCCGTTATAAACGGGCATTATTATGGAAATAAAAGGATTTTTCAATTTAAAACCTTACGCATATCGGCAAAACTGCGAACTATGCCAAAACCTGCGCCCTCATAAATTTTTCTTGCGGGATTAGTTGTTCCCGTAAACAGGGACATAAAGGTAGCACCGTTTTCGGAATGGCTTTTGCACATATTGGCAAATATTATCTTGCCTATACCGTGCTGTCTGTATTCCGTATGTACACCTATGCCGCAGAACATACCCCTACCCTCGGGAGAGATAGTAAGGGGACCCGTATAACCCACTACCTTGCCCTTGTGTGTAGCAACAACTATCTTCTTATCAAGCTGAGAAAGCACCTGCTTACGCCAGCCCTCGTTCTTTATGTT
>JAZUQW010000116.1:0-3848 GCA_045605905.1 Eubacteriales bacterium | reverse complement strand
CAACGATTAAGGGCAAAGCGGGATTTGTCATCCTTTAGCGCTTCTATTTCTTCTTTTAAATTTTTCTTTTCCGATGCCACTACCTGAAGGGGGAAAACGCCGTTTTCCAACAGCGGATTAAATATCATCTCACCCAACAGGCGCATACCGCCTGCCAATACGTCCGCACCGTCATAGGTATACTTATTCTCTACGCAGGAAAGCTTAAAGCAAACCTTTTGCACCTCACCGATTTTTGATACATATGCATCCAAGTCCGCCGCGTACAGCTCTTCCAGTGCGATATTAAATTGCCTTAAGGTGGGATACATACTGCAACAACGACTAAGCACATTAGTAAGTAGCGAATTATGGGTTGCCGTTTCTTTTTTCAAGGGACAGCGCAACTCTACTATCATAAGATTGGATTTAAATTTATCGGTGGAAAGCACCGTAAGATCTACGCCTTCCCTTAAAACATAATCTTTTATTAACATTAAAGTTTACCTTTTTTACTGTTTTGTTTTTTCTATAAGACACAGGGCGTGGGCGGCTATCCCCTCTTCCCTGCCTGTAAAGCCCAAATGTTCTTCGGTAGTGGCTTTAACACTGACCGCATCAAGCTGAATGCCCATGCTTTCGGCCAGATTTCGCCGCATAAGCTCTATATAAGGGGCAAGCTTGGGCTTTTGTGCTATTAAAGTAGCATCTATATTTTCTATATTGTACCCTTTATCTTCTAAAAGGTTTACTACCGCTTTAAGCAGTATCAGACTGTTTATGCCTTTGTATTTACCGTCCGTATCGGGAAAATGCTTGCCTATATCTCCAAGGGCGGCAGCACCAAGCAAAGCGTCGCATACTGCGTGGGTAAGCACATCCGCATCGGAATGGCCCATAAGCCCCTTGCTGTGAGGAACCTCTACGCCGCCTAAAATGAGCTTTCTGCCAACTGCGAAAGCGTGTACATCGTAGCCGTGACCTATTCTCATTACAAACCCTCTTTTTCGGATAATTTTACAAGCAAACGGGCAAGATACACATCCTCACTGCGGGTCAACTTAAAATTAGGAGTGGGTGACTCTACATACTCCACCTTAAAGCCGGCGTGTTCCGCAAGAGTAGTGTCGTCGGTGGCGGTGATACCGTCTTTTGCCGCAAGAGCGGTGGCGATTTTATACAGCCTTGCTTCAAACACCTGGGGCGTTTGCACCGCAACAAGCTTGCTGCGGTCGGGAGTATAGACCGTGCCGTTTTCCTTGTCCACATACTTAAGGGTATCGTTAACGGGACCGCAAGCGGTAGCGGCACCCTTTTCCATAGCCGCAGACACGACAGAATCTATTATCTGCGCCGTTACAAGGGGGCGGGCGCAGTCGTGGATGCAGTAAAAGGCTGTACTTTTTTTTGCCGCGTTAACGCCGTTTAAAACAGATTCTGCGCGAGTTTTGCCACCCTCGGCATAGCGCAAGGGCTTGGTACAAACCACCGCATCGGGCTCCATCTCCGCCTTATCGCGGCAAACAACCACTATCTCGTCAACGGTGGCAGCGGCGCAAAAGGCATCCAACACCATACGAAAAGCGGTTTTTTCACCTATTTTAATTAAAGCCTTGTTCTTTCCGCCCATGCGGGTGCCGTTGCCGGCACCCACAATTACAGCACTTACATATGGCTTATCAGCCTTCATAGCCAAAGCCTATTTCCAAAGCTTTTTTGTTAACCTCTGCCAAATGAGCCTTATGTGCGGGAATACCGGAATTTAAAGATTCCTTAAAATACTCCTCGGTGAAAAGGCCTGTCTTTTTAACGATATAGCCAAGCATAATAACGTTTGCCATGCCTGTAAGACCGTTTTCATTAGCTAATTCGGTAGCGGGAATATAATAATAATTTATATCGTCACGTGTGCCTTTTTTGTTAACAAGAGAGCTGTCAGTGAAAAGCATACCACCCTTGATAACGGTGCTTTCGAACTTTTCAAAAGAAGGGGCGTTAAACGCAAGAAGCACATCGGGAGTGGTAACAAGAGGGCTACCTATAGGCTCATCCTCTACGATAACACTGCAGTTACAGGTACCGCCGCGCATTTCGGGGCCGTAAGAGGGCAACCAGCTAACGTATCTGCCCTGCTTCATACCTGCAAGAACTATCTGCTTGCCTGCAAAAAGTATACCCTGACCGCCAAAACCGGCAAGTAAAATATTACTCATTTTCCGTTGCCTCCTTTGTTATATCCTTGTATACGCCCAAGGGATAATGGGTCATCATATTCTCACGGAGCCACTCAAGAGCCTTTTCGGGAGAAAGGCCCCAGTTGGTGGGACAAGTGGAAAGAACTTCTATAAGACTGAAGCCCTGCTTGTTCTTTTGGACTTCAAAAGCCTTGCGGATAGCCTTCTTTGCGGCACGAACGTTTTTAACGCAGTCAACGGCAACACGTTCTGCATAAGCGGTACCGTCAAGTGTAGAAACCATCTCACAAACCTTTATGGGGTTGCCCTGGATTTCTTTCTTTCTGCCGTAAGGAGAGGTTGTTGTAACCTGACCCAAAAGGGTAGTAGGTGCCATTTGGCCGCCTGTCATACCGTAGATACAGTTGTTTATAAATATAACGGTAATGTTTTCACCTCTTGCGCCAACGTGTACGGTTTCGGCAGTACCGATTGCGGCAAGGTCACCGTCGCCCTGATATGTGAATACAAAATTATCGGGGTGGCTTCTTTTAACACCTGTAGCAACAGCGGGAGCTCTGCCATGAGGAGCTTGGATCATATCGCAGGAGAAATAGTTGTAAGAAAATACGGAACAGCCAACGGAAGCTATACCAACAGTTTCGCCTTCTATGCCCATTTCGTCAATAACCTCTGCAACCAAGCGGTGTACTATACCGTGAGTACAACCGGGGCAATAGTGAAAAGGAACATCTGTAAGAGCCTTGGGCTTATCAAATACAACCATTATTTTGCACCTCCGTTCATTTCTTCTATCTTTGCAAGTATCTCGTTGGGTGTGGGTATAACACCGCCGGTTCTGCCAAAGAACTCAACAGGGCGGCGACAATCGGTAGCAACCTTAACGTCGTCTACCATTTGACCCATATTCATTTCAACAACCAAGAACTTACTTACCTTATCAGCAAGTGCGGCAAGCTCTTTCTTGGGATAAGGCCACAGAGTGATGGGACGGAAAAGACCTGCTTTTATGCCCTTTTCTCTTGCAGCTTTAACAGCGGTTTTTGCTATTCTTGCTGTTATACCGTAGGCAACAATGCAAATTTCCGCATCTTCTGTCATATATTCGTCATACTGAACTTCGTTTTCTTCAATTTGCTTATAGCGCTCGTATCTGTCAAGAACGGTTTTTTCCAAAACCTCGGGAGATATATAAAGAGAGTTAACAATATTGTGTTCTCTCTTATTTCCGTGACCGCAAGCCGCCCAAGTTTTTTCGGGAAGAGCGCGTTCTTTTTTAGATTCAAAATCAACAGGCTCCATCATCTGACCCAAAGCGCCGTCTGCCAACAGCATAACAGGGGTACGGTAAATATCTGCCAAGTCAAAAGCCTCGCCCATGAGGGTAGCAATCTCTTGAACATAAGCGGGAGCAAGCACTATAAAGTGTTGGTCACCGTGACCGAGCGCTTTGGTTGCCTGCAAATAGTCGGACTGTGCGGGCTGAATACCGCCAAGACCGGGGCCGCCGCGCTGTACGTTAACAATAACGCAGGGCAGGTCGGAGCCGATTATGTAAGAAACGCCTTCGCTTTTAAGGCTTATCCCGGGAGAAGAGGAGGAGGTGAAGGCACGCTCACCGGAGGCGGTACAGCCAAGCACCATATTTATTGCGGAAACTTCACTTTCTGCCTG
>JAZUQW010000115.1:0-1763 GCA_045605905.1 Eubacteriales bacterium | reverse complement strand
TGAAGAGTTGCCGCCTACGGCAATGAAGCGTGCCTTCGGCACATTGAGGGACGATATGTGCGCTTCGCTTCATACAGGGCAAAAGCCCTGTGTTTCGTGGTGGCGTAAGCCCACGCTTTATTTTTCATTGAAAAGCCGCTTTATTTATGATATATGAAATTTAGAAGGCAGGTGCTGTTAAGTTACCCTTGCTTTTATATTTTGTGTATATTATAATTAAAGCAATTAATCCAAAAGGTGGTTTTACGATGAAATATCCCATTCCGCGACCAAAACAGATGACCTATACCAGCGAGCTGGTGCCAGCGGCTTTTAATGTAGTGGACGTTCCGGTTGAATTTGAGCCGGCGCTTCGCGTGTTTCAGCAGTATGCACGCCGTGCGTTTGGCGATGCCGTCGATGTCGGCGGTGAACTTATTTTAGTACAGCGTTCGGGCTTGGGCGACGGCTACCGCATTTCGGTTGGGGAGCAGACGGTACTGACCGCTTCCAACAACACAGGCATAAACTATGCCTTTGCTACACTGTTGCAGCTTACCGAGTCCACCGCCGACGGTATGGCGTTTCCTTGCTGTGAAATTGAAGATGCGCCTGATAACGTCTGGCGTGGGCTGATGTTGGACCTGTCACGCTGCTACCACGAAATCGAGTATCTGTTTGCGGCGGTGGATATGTGCTGGCTGTATAAAATCAGCCATTTCCAACTGCATTTGACCGATAACCAGGGCATACGTTTTCCGTTTTCTTCGTTGCCGAAGGTGGTGTCGGAAGAGCATTACAGCCGCGAACAACTAAAAGAACTGATGGTCTACTGCGATGACCGTGGTATTGTCATCGTGCCGGAGATTGATGCACCGGGTCATTTCAGAGCGTTCAGCGCGGCATACCCGCAGTTGTTCGGCACAATGCCCAAGACATCTGACAGCGAGACTAACCCCCAAACCTACGCTGTTTCGAGTATTATGCGTGCGCAGGAGGAGTCCTTTGCGGCGCTGGAGGGATTGTTTCGTGAGATAACAGAGTTTTTTGTGAATTCTCCGTGGCTGCACATAGGTGGCGATGAGGCAGATATTGCCCGTTGGGCCGAGTGTACAATCTCCACCGCCTATTGTGAACAGCATGGACTTAACAACGAGCAAGAGCTGTACGGTCATAGCGTGGCGCGTATTTGTCGTGCCATTCTGGATATGGGCCGTATCCCCGTGGTGTGGGAAGGCTTCTCACAGACGTGTAACGATATGATTCCAAAGGAAACGCTGGTCTTCTCGTGGGAGTCGTACTATCAAACTGCACCGCAGCTGCTGGAAGGCGGGTTTAATATTATCAATGCCTCGTGGATGCCGCTGTATATTGTGT
Organism: Eubacteriales bacterium; assembly: GCA_045605905.1. GTDB lineage: Bacteria > Bacillota > Clostridia > Oscillospirales > CAG-382 > SIG636. The sequence continues at coordinate 407 of JAZUQW010000115.1, read as the reverse complement.
CACCTCATAAAATGTGGGATGTCGACAAGATTTTGGAGTGGGAAAAGAATATCTGGCAGCATTGGTGGGAGAAATCTCCTGCTTTTAAAACACCTATCACCGTACCGCAGGATTCGCCCGTCATCGGTGGTCAGTTGTGCGTTTGGGGCGACAATATGCAGCCTGCGGTTGCTGAACTGCCACGCTACGATATGCTTCGCACAGAGTTTACTAATCTGCGGCAGCGTCTGCCGGCCCTTGCCGAAAAGGTATGGACGTCCTATCACACGGTAGATAAGGCTGCATTTGCGGCCGATTTCGTCGCACACGATGCGCTTTTGGATAAGCTAATATAGGGTCATAAGACCCCGCCCCGGAAAAAAACATCCAAGTCTTTTGACTTGGATGTTTTTATCCATTGCGAAAGC
>JAZUQW010000114.1:0-1548 GCA_045605905.1 Eubacteriales bacterium | reverse complement strand
ACCTACGGCGCCTATCTCGTAAAAGTGCTCAGGAGCAAGCGCAACCTGCATTTGAATACAGGCAGCATTTTTGTTCTGCTGCTTAACATATATTACGGATTTGCCGTGCTGAAGGGCGGCGGTATGAATGCCCTTTCTGCCTTTTCGGTAACGGCGGTGTACTTTTTGTGTGCCAACCTGCTTTGCACCCGTGCCCTGCTGACCAAGTGCGTGCAGTCTTTGGCATTAGGCTTCAGCGGCGTTTTGCTGATGTTTTGCAACGGTGTGCTGAAGGGGGGCGTGGCAGGTCTGGAGTGGTATGACGCCATCCGCAGTCACGGCTCGGTATTTGAAAGCGGTGCGGATATGTCTGCATACATCGCTTTGATATTGCCCTTCGTTTTCTGCAAGGTGGAGCGCCACAGCGCCACCACCTGCTATCTGCTGACCGTGGCGGGCATAGTGTACGGCGTATTTACGGGTAACGTATTTTTGTCGCTTATGACGGCGGCAACGGTCACTTTATATCTTGCAGTAAGCCGCAGGCAGTTTTTCAGACCCCTCACCATCAGCTTTGGCATCCCTCTTGCCATATTCTATTTTGCCTCCTTCCGCATAAGCGTTGGCACGGCAGAGCTGTATGATCTGGTTCAGAGCTGGGTACGCACTGCTAACCGATGCAGCGAGTATCTTATTATGGGTGTGGGTATGTCTGACAGGTCGTGGGCTTTGGGCGGCTTCGGCGATACGAGCAGTGCTTACCTGCGCACCCTTGGGGAGGGAGGCGTGGTAGGACTGAGGCTGTTGGTGCTTGCACTTGTGTTCGCCTGCCAGCGGATGTACAGCGTACTGCCCAAGCGTATTGATGACAGGCGTATTGCGGCGGCGGCGAGCGCCTCTGCCGTGTCCTGCATATTTATGGGCTTTGTCAGCGATATATGGGCGAATATGGATGTTTCTTTTGCACTGTGGCTGTGTCTCGGCTTGGCGAGTGCGGCTTATGAATACAGGATGAGCAAGAAAATAGGAAGGAGCGATGATTACCTTGAGGAGTATTAACAGCAACAAGGGGCAGACCCAGCATTGGTTTAACGTGGCAGACATTTTGATAGTGATTATCGCCCTTGCGATGCTGACGGGTGCGGCAATACTGTTTTTGTTCCCCGACAGTGATATGGTAAAGGAGTACGTGCCTGTGAACGCTACCCTGCTTGTGAGCGTTGAGGAGGCGCATACGGGCGCCCTTGAGAGCCTTAACGATAAGGATAGGATATACACCAACAACGCCGACACAGGCTTTGTAGTCACAAAGGATATGGGTAACGGCACGGTGCTTTTGGACGTTAATATGCAATTCAGCGACGGCGTGTATTATCTGGGCGGTTCACCCCTGAGAGTGAACGGCAGTATCACGGTGGAGACAAAGCTTATTAAGCTTGAGGGCACCGTTATGCAGATAATGAACAAGGAGGGCTAAGCTATGGCAATACTTAACCCAAAGCAAAAGAGCGGCGACGAGGGCAGCAGAAAAAGAGTCAGGTTTAATATACTGGACGTGCTTATCATCCT
>JAZUQW010000113.1:0-16947 GCA_045605905.1 Eubacteriales bacterium | reverse complement strand
TTGATATAAGAATAGACCAAACTTAATGTTATTGTTTGAAAACCTTCGGTTTTCGACCAGTTCTTTTTCGGACACGAATGACAGAAAAAGAAAGACAAGTCGAAAGACTTGTCTTTTCTTTTTCAACGAAATAAATCCCTTGAGGGATTTGTGAAATACGCTGCGCGTGTGAAATATTGCTACGCAATGTGAAATGCGCTGTGGCGCGTGGGGGATTTATTTCATTTTCTTTTCTGCGTAGCAGAAAATTTCACAATGACCTTTAGGTTATTATTTCACATTCGGCGTAAGCCGAATATTTCACTAACTCTTGCGACTCCACCACTTTTATGCTATAATACACTTAAAGGCGGTGATTATAATGCCAAATCATACATATAATGTTGAAGCTTATAATGATATAATGCAAGCTGAGTTGAATAAATTATGGGTAATAGGAGCTCTACTATTGATAGTTCTGATTGCTATGGTTGTTTATTCTATTGTTTTAATAAAAGAAGATAAGAAAAAGAAATTTCCGTATATACAATTGATTGGTGTAGTTTTGGTCTCGGTATTTTTGATGGTTTCTTTTGGGTCATCGATCGTTTCTTATTCTACAGACCTTCATGAAGAAGCATATATCCAATATGAAGGACCTGTAACTATAAGCAAAAGGCGAAAAGTTGTTATGGGAAACATACCGACTTGGTATAACGAATATTATGTTTCGTTTAATAATAACGGTGAAAAGGTTGAGTTATCGACAAGAAAAGATTATGAGAAAGAAGGAAATATAGAAAAATTATATATTGTTTATGCGCAAAACACAGGAAAAATTTTAGAGTTTGTAGAATGAATTTGTGCGAACAAATAATACTTAACAAATATAAAGAAAATCCTCGATTTTCAGGCGCATTTAATTCGTGCCATCAAGTTCAAAAAACACAAAAATCCGTTCACGCAAGTGGGCGGATTTTTGGGTGTATTATTCATTCTACAATATTCATCATTCATTATTCATTAAAAAGGAACGGATTTTCAAATGAATAATGAAAAATGAAGTCGCACGGCTAATGAATAATGAATAATTATTGAATCTTCACCACTTTTATGCTATAATACACATAGGCGGTGAAGATATGAATTCAAAAGATAAAGATTTTGAACAAGAATATGATTCTTTAAAAGATGTTATTGATTTTCAAAATAATATGTTTAATCCGGGACATTATGTAGGCACAGGTAAAGTGCCTCCTACAGTATCTGCGCCCGGTAACGCAAAACCGCTAGTAATATTTTATTTTTTCTTATCTTTTGTTTTTTTGGCATTAGGTTTTCTTTCGCTTTTTTCAGACGTAGACATTTGCTATATCGGATCGATTAAATCTCCTTTGGCAAATAAAATTATCACTTTAATCATAATGTTAGTAATATCTTTGTTTTGCCTGCTTTTAGGTTGCAGGTATCTTAAAAAGGCAAAAAAATACCATAGAGAAAAAACCAAATTGCAAAACGAAGAAATTGATAAAACGGTTGAAGATAAAATTGAGCAACGCATTTGTCCGAAATGCGGACAATCTCACGATATGGATTATCCAAAGTGCCCAAACTGTAAATATAATTATCTCGAATAGAAAATATTAAAGAAAATCAATTTTTCACTCTTTTATCTGTCCGAAATTCTTGACAAGTTTCAGTTTGGTGTGGCTTCGTCACGAATTATTAAAGCAAGGTTTTACCTTGCTTTTTTTATTAGGTTATATAGGTTTATTATTTTTATATTAAGAGAAATTGGGAATAATAGATTTATATTGCAGGTTTTGGAGTGTGGAAAATGGAATCGGTTTGGCTAAAGGATGCAAGATTTGAAAATTCTGCTCAATTTGAAAATAAACTAAAAACGCAGGTGGTTATAGTAGGTGGCGGCATTACGGGTATTTTATGCGGACATATTCTTCACAATGCAGGTATAGACTGCGTTATAGTTGAAGCCGATCGTATATGTAAGGGGGTAACGGGTTATACAACCGCAAAAATCACCCTTCAACACGGACTGATTTATGATAAAATCATTAACTTATACGGTGTAGAAGGTGCAAAAATGTATCTTAAAGCCCAACAAACCGCCATGAATTTATATGAAAAAATATGCAGTAATATAGATTGTGATTATAAGGAGGAAGACGCCTTTGTTTATTCAGTAGGCGATTTAAAGAAAATTGAAAAAGAGGCAAGAGCATACCAAAAAATCGGTCTTAAAGGTGAGCTTTTAGAAGATTTAGAACTACCTATAAAAATAAAAGGAGCGCTTCGATTACAAAAGCAAGCACGGTTTAACCCGATTAAATTTTGTTTTTCATTAGCGGAAAAAATCAATATTTATGAAAACACAAAGGTTCTGGAACTTTGTAAAGATGGTGTTATTACAAACAGGGGTAAAATTTTTGCAGAGAAGATTATAATTGCTACCCACTTTCCTTTTGTTAATAAATACGGGGGATATTTTTTAAAAATGTATCAACACCGTTCATACGTTTTAGCGCTTGAAGGTGTGAAGCAGCCAAAAGGAATGTATGTAGACGAAGATATTAAAGGACTCTCTTTCAGGGCGCAGGATGATATGCTTCTTTTAGGTGGCGGCAGTCACAGAACGGGTAAAAAGGGCGGAAATTGGCAAGAATTACGGGATTTTGCCAAAGAAAAATATAAAGGGTGCCGAGAGGTTGCACATTGGGCGACACAGGACTGTATGACCCTTGACCATTTACCTTATATAGGGGCATATTCACCTAAAATTCCTAACGTATACGTGGCTACAGGTTTTAATAAATGGGGTATGACATCAGCCATGGCGGCGGCCGTTATTTTAGGCGATATGATAAAAGGAAGAGAAAACGATTTTGCAAAGGTTTTTGATCCGAAAAGAAGTGTCTGTCATCCGCAACTTGCAATAAATATGGCAGAAACTATTGTCAATATGGTAACGCCAACGGCGCCACGATGCCCCCATTTAGGATGTGCTTTAAAATTTAACCCGTACGAACACACCTGGGATTGTCCTTGTCATGGGTCAAGATTTACACAAACGGGGAAACTAATAGAAAATCCCGCAACCGACGATAAAGAGTTATAGGTGTTATGAGATCTTGTGTGTTGCGTTGCTTTGCACAGTGCGTTTATAAAAACCGATGGTTTTCGGGTAAATTTTATTCGTGTTATTAGTTTTATAACACATAAATAGCTAAACTACGTAGCGTGTGAATTTTTCTTTTAAATTTTTGTATCATTATTAAAAATAATATCGAATTTTATAATTGACATAAGGTGAAGCATATGCTATATTGTACCTATATTTGCAATATAGTATCATTGTGTGGGAGGAAAAGATAATGGATACTTTGTGGAAAAAGCAATCAATTGTTACTCGTGTAATTACTGGGGAAAATCCTACTGGCGAAAAAGGAAAAGCTGCAATGGCCGAACCAAGTCCCGGCGGTCCTGCCAGAGAATTGGGAAAAGGTTGGAAATGCGACCCGTTTACACCCCTTCCCGCAAAAAAGGAAACAACCATTGCTCATATTCGCGCTTCGGGTATTATTAAGCATATTTGGATGGGCTTGTTAGACCATGATCCTAACCGTAATATGATAATAAGGTTTTATTGGGATGGCTGTCAAAAGCCTGCTGTAGAAGTGCCGTTTGGCGACTTCTTTGCTTCTGCTAATATTGAATATTGGCAGATAAATTCTTTGTTGGTATGTCGTAATCCCCGTAGTGGATACAATACATATTTTGAAATGCCTTTTCGTAACGAGTGTAAGGTAACAATAGAGAATTTGAGTGATAAAGACCGTGCTGTTGCGTATGAAATCAATCTTGAAGAACGCGAAGTGCCGGATGATATGCTGTATTTTCACGGTCAGTTTTTCCGTGCTAATCCGCAACCTTACAAAGAAGAGTATCCTATTTTAGACACTATTTATGGTAAAGGTTGTTATATAGGAACTTATATGACTTATGGTATTACCAATAACGGATGGTGGGGAGAAGGAGAAATTAAGTTCTACATAGACGGCGATAAGGAATATCCCAGTATATGCGGCACAGGTACTGAAGATTATTTTTGCGGCTCTTGGAACTTTGACGTAAATGGCAAGTACATTAATTATTCGTCACCATATTCAGGTTTCTACAGTTGGGAAAATGATTCGCTATATAAAGCGGTTAAACGTTTTTCTATGTACCGTTGGCATATAACCGACCCCGTGTATTTTGAAAATGATTTGAGGATAGATATTCAGTTATTGGGTTGGCGTAACGACTGCCGATATTTACCGCTTCAGTCTTCTGACGTATCATCGGTAGCATATTTCTATCTTGATGCTCCATACGCAAATGCTCGTCCTTTGCTTGATGCCGACGGATTAGAGATTATTTAAAAAGAATGAAAAAGAAAATGTTTTGTTAAAAAGCATACTATGTTTTTTGAAAGGCGGTAATATTATGGCAGAAATATTTGAAATTATAATGATTGCATCTTTTGGTGCTTCTTGGCCGCTTAATGCATATAAATCGTATAAAGCACGAACAACCAAGGGGAAAAGCATAGGTTTTTTACTTCTTATTTTTACAGGTTATATTTTTGGTATAATTTCAAAACTAATATCACCTACATTTAAGTGGTACGTTATGTTCTTCTACGTTTTGAATTTAATAATGGTTGGTATAGATATTGCTTTATACATAAGAAACTATCAATTAGATAGGAAGGCTTTAAAAAATGATTAAGGTTTTATCAATAGGTAATAGTTTTTCGCAAGATGCAACGAGATACTTAAATGAAATAGCAGATTTTGCGGCGGCAGATTTAATGGCGCAAAATTTATATATAGGCGGTTGCTCATTAGAAATGCATTACAATAACGTTATAGAAGGCAAAGAAGTTTACGAAATGCAAGTAAATGCGAACCCTATATATATGTGTAGTATAAAATCTGCTTTGCAAAAAGAAGATTGGGATTTTATAACTATTCAACAGGTGAGTAATTTGTCTGTGGATTATGGTACATATCAGCCTTATTTGACAGAAACAGTAAAATATATTAAAAAGTATTGCAAAAACGCAAAAATTCTTCTTCATCAAACCTGGAGTTATGAAAATGGCTCTCAAAGACTTTGCGAAGAAATGGGTTATAAAAATTCTTGCGAAATGTTTTACGATATACAAAAAGCTTATAATAAAGCGGCAGAAGATATAAATGCTGACGGAATAATACCTTCCGGCAAACTTTTTAACGAAATAGCAAAGGAAACAGAGTCGAAGATACATAGAGATACTTTTCACGCGTCATTAGGTCTTGGAAGATATGCGCTAGGGCTTCTTTGGTATAAATTTTTCACAAAACGGGATATTGACCAGATAAACTTTGATAAATTTGATGAAGAAATATCTATAAAAGATATAAAAATAATAAAAAAATGCATAAATGATATTTTATGATATTTTGTGGTAAAAAGACAAAATAAATAATAAAAAAACAACCTATTGTGGTTGGTGCATTTTAGAACAATAAAAATTAAAAATAAAGGGAATCAAGTATTTAAAAAAAATTAAAAAAATACTTGATTTTTTTTGTTCTATATGATACTATAGTAGGGCACGCTGAAAAAGTGTGGCGTGTAAGCATGCGTTGATGCGGGAGGTGGCCCATCTCGAATGGGGAAATTTCCGCGGAGTATGTCCGATTTTAAACCGGGCGAAAGAATTAGGAGTACATAAAACGTCTTGCGAGTTTTGTGTGCAACGGCAAAGCGATTTGCCGTCCGGAATTGACTGTAAAACCCCAGCCAGTACCGGTTTTATAATGTGCCTTAATGAAAAACACGGCACGTTGTATGTTTTGCCCGCCAACTATTTAAGGAGGCGAAATTCACATGGCAGTGAAAGAAAAAATCCGAATTAGAATTAAGGGTTACGACCACGCACTTGTAGACCAGTCCGCAGAAAAAATTGTGGAAACCGCTAAACGTACAGGCGCACGCGTTTCAGGTCCGGTACCGCTACCGACTGAAAAAGAGGTTGTTACAATCCTTCGTGCTGTTCACAAATATAAAGACAGCCGCGAACAATTCGAAATGAGGACACACAAAAGGCTCATCGATGTTATAAGACCTTCAAACAAAACTGTTGAAGCGTTAACAACTCTTGAGCTTCCCGCCGGCGTTGAAATCGAAATTAAGCTTTAATATATAATAAGGTGTTCGATTAAGCGCAGACAGGTCACGTTGGCGATATGCCAACCAATAACCAAAGGAGGAAAAAACAATGCAAAAAGCACTCGTTGGCAAAAAGCTTGGTATGACCCAACTTTTTGATGCAAACGGAAACGTTGTTCCGGTTACTGTTATTGAAGCAGGCCCTTGTGTAGTATCACAAAAGAAAACAATCGAGAACGACGGTTATGAAGCAGTTCAGGTAGGCTACGGCGACCTTAAAGCTTCAAAGGTTACAAAACCTATGAAAGGTCATTTTGCAAAAGGTGACGTTGCTCCGAAGAAGGTTCTTCGTGAGTTTAGATTTGATGATATTTCAGCTTACAATGTAGGCGACATCATTAAGGCTGACGTTTTCGCTGAAGGAGATAGCGTAGACGTTAGAGGTACTTCAAAGGGTAAAGGCTATGCCGGCGTTATTAAACGTTGGAACTTTGGCCGTTTAAAAGAGTCACACGGTACAGGTCCTGTTCACCGTCACGGCGGCTCTTTAGGTGTTATCGACCCTGCGAGAGTATTTAAAGGTAAAAAGATGGCAGGTCACTTAGGTAATGAACGTGTAACAGTTCAAAATTTAAGTGTTGTTAAGGTAGACGCAGAAAAGAATATTATCGCTGTTAAAGGTGCCGTTCCCGGTCCTAAAGGCGGAATCGTAGTTCTTTTCGACAGCGTTAAGGCCTAAGGGAAGGAGTGTTAGAATATGGCTAATATAGCAGTACTCGATATGGCTGGTAAAAATGTGGGCGAAATCACATTAAACGATGCTATTTTCGGAATTACTCCCAACGCGGTTGTTATGCATGCGGCAGTTATTAACTACCTTGCAAACAGAAGACAGGGCACACAATCTACCCTTACCCGTACCGAAGTTTCCGGCGGTGGTAAAAAACCTTGGAGACAAAAGGGAACAGGTCATGCAAGACAAGGCTCTACAAGAGCTCCACAATGGAGACACGGCGGTATTGTTCACGCACCAAAGCCGAGAGATTATTCATACTCTCTCAACAAAAAGGTTCGTAGACTCGCTTTATTGTCTGCTTTATCTGACAAGGTTCTTTCAGGCGATTTAATCGTTTTAGACGAATTAAAACTTGAAACCTATAAGACAAAGGTTGTTGTTGATTGTCTTAAAGCAATCGGCGCAGGCAAAAAAGCACTTATCGTTTTGGAAGACAATAATGCATTCGCTGTAAAAAGCATCGCAAATATTGCAGGTGCTAAGTCTGCTCAGGTAAATACAATTAACACTTACGACATTATCAATGCAGATACTTTGGTAATCGTTAAAGGTGCAGTAGCAAAGCTTGAGGAGGTATATGCATAATGAAAACCGCACAGGATATCATTATTGCTCCGGTTATTACCGAAAAGAGCATGTCAGGAATTGCTGACAAGAAATACACCTTTAAGGTGGCTCGTGATGCAAACAAGATTCAAATTGCACAAGCAGTTGAAGCCCTTTTCAAAGGCGCTAAAGTTGCTAAAGTAAATACAATCAGTGTTCGCGGTAAAGAAAAGCGTATGGGCCGTTACAGCGGTTATACAGCAGCTTGGAAAAAAGCAATCGTAACACTTACAGCAAATTCTAAGCCTATCGAATTCTTTGATGGTCTTATGTAATTAACGAGTTTGGAAATAGTCACTCTTTACAGATATGGTTTTTAATGTTAAATATAAAAACCTTGTAAGCGAAAAGACATTTCCGGTGATGTATGAAGCAGCAAGACTGCTTCGCTAAGCCTAAATAGGAGAGTGAATTATAAAATGGCTATTAAGCATTATAAGCCGACTACTAACGGTTTGCGTAATATGACAACTATGGATTATTCATGTTTGTCAAAAGTAGAACCTGAAAGAAGTTTGCTTACAGCTATTAAGAAAAATGCCGGTAGAAATAGTTACGGCAGAATTACCGTTCGCCACAGAGGCGGCGGCAACCGCAGAAAATACAGAATTATCGATTTCAAGAGAGACCGTTTCGGTATTCCGGCAACAGTTCTCACCCTTGAATACGACCCAAACCGTTCAGCATTTATTGCTCTTGTTCAATATGAAGACGGTGAGAAGCGTTACATCATCGCTCCTCAAGATTTAAAGGTTGGCGATACTGTAGTAAGCGGACCGGAAGCAGATATTAAACCTGGTAACGCATTACCATTAGTTAATATTCCGGTTGGTACAGTTGTTCATAATATTGAGCTTTACCCTGGCAAAGGCGCACAACTTGCTCGTAGCGCGGGTAATATGGCTCAACTTATGGCAAAAGAAAACGGGATGGCATTACTTCGTTTGCCTTCAGGCGAACTTCGTAACGTTCCTGTAAAATGTATGGCAACTGTTGGTGTTGTTTCAAATCCTGAACACGCTAACATCAATTACGGTAAAGCAGGCCGTAAACGTCATATGGGTTGGAGACCTACTGTTCGTGGTTCTGTAATGAACCCATGCGATCACCCTCACGGTGGTGGTGAAGGTAAATCACCAATCGGACGTCCGGGACCTGTTACACCTTGGGGTAAACCAACCCTTGGTTATAAGACACGTAAAAAACAAAAGGCTAGCGATAAATATATCGTAAAACGCCGCAAGTAAGACGACGAAAGGAGAATCATAATGGGAAGAAGCATTAAAAAAGGCCCTTACGTGCAACCGGTGTTGCTCAAAAGAGTCAAAGAAATGAATGAAGCCGGTGAGAAAAGAGTTCTCAAAACTTGGAGCCGTTCATCAACCATATTCCCCGATTTCGTCGGACACACCTTTGCAGTACATGACGGTCGTAAACACGTTCCGGTATATGTAACAGAGGATATGGTTGGTCACAAACTCGGTGAGTTTGCACCTACAAGAACATTTAAAGGCCACGCAGGTTCTAAAACCAGCGGTAAGTAAGCGGCTGAAAGGAGAGTTTAACTATGGAAGCAAGGGCAATACTTAAATACGCCCGTATTTCACCCCGTAAGGTGAAAATAGTTATGGATTTAATCCGTAATCAAGATGCTGACAAAGCTATGGCTATACTCAAATTTACTCCTAAGTCCGCTTGCGAGTATTTAGAGAAGCTTTTAGCATCAGCTATTGCAAACGCAGAAAACAATCATAATATGGACGTTTCTAAACTTTATGTTGCTGAATGTTTTGTTTGTCCCGGACCTACTCTTAAGAGAATTCGTCCAAAGGACCACGGCAGAGCACACCGCATTTTAAAGAGAACAAGCCATATGACAATCGTTCTTAAAGAACGTGAAGACTAATTAGGAGGTTAAAGTTATGGGTCAAAAAGTTAATCCCCACGGTATGCGTGTGGGCATAATTAAAAACTGGGACTCACGTTGGTTTGCCAATGACAGCACTTTTGGTGATACATTGGTTGAGGACTACAACCTCCGTAAATACCTCAAGAAGACACTCTTCACAGCAGGTATTTCAAAAATCGAAATCGAACGTGATGACAAACGTGTAAGACTCCACATTCACTGTGCAAAACCGGGTATGGTTATCGGCCGTAACGGTGCAGAAATCGAAAAATTACGCGCAACATGCCAAAAAATGATTGGTAAAAACGTTGTAATTAACATCGTTGAAATTAAGAGTCCTGACACAAACGCACAACTTGTTGCAGAAAATATTGCAATTCAACTTGAAAAGCGTATTTCATTCCGCCGTGCAATGAAACTTGCAATCGGCAGAGCAATGAGACTTGGCGTTAAAGGTATCAAAACACAAGTTTCAGGTCGTTTAGGCGGCGCTGAAATTGCAAGAAGCGAACAATATCACGAAGGAACCATTCCGCTTCAAACACTCCGTGCAGATATTGACTACGGTTTTGCTGAAGCAGATACAACCTACGGTAAACTCGGCGTTAAAGTTTGGATTTACAAAGGCGAGGTTCTTAGCGATAACAGAAGTCGCTCTAAGAAGGAAGGAGGAACCCGCTAATGTTAATGCCTAAGCGTGTTAAATTCCGTAGAGTACACCGTGGTCGTCTCACAGGTAAGGCTCTAAGAGGTAACACCGTAACACACGGCGACTTTGGTCTTCAGGCAACTGAACCAGCGTGGATTACCTCTAACCAAATCGAAGCTGCCCGTATTGCTATGACACGTTATATCAAACGTGGCGGTAAAGTTTGGATTAAAATTTTCCCCGATAAGCCAATTACTGAAAAACCTGCTGAAACTCGAATGGGTTCAGGTAAAGGTTCACCGGAATATTGGGTTGCAGTTGTTAAACCCGGCCGTGTAATGTTTGAAATCGGCGGAGTTAGCGAGGAATTAGCTCGTGAAGCTATGCGTCTCGCAGCTAACAAACTTCCTATTAAATGTAAGTTTGTAACTAAACAGGAAATGGGTGGTGAGCAGTAATGAATGCAAAGGAAATCAGAGAGTACAATATCTCAGAACTCAACGATAAACTCGCAAAATTGAAAGAAGAATTATTCAATTTGCGTTTCCAACTCGCCATTAACCAGCTCGAAAACCCCATGCGTATTGTTGCTGTCAAAAAAGATATCGCTCGCATTAAGACAATTATTCGCGAAAACGAAATCAAAGACAGCGCAAATGCTTAAACTATGGGAGGTAGCTGAAAATGAGCGAAAGAAACCTTCGTAAAACTAGAGTAGGTAAAGTTGTAAGCGACAAAATGGATAAAACCGTTGTAGTTGCTATTGAAGACAACGTAAAACATCCACTCTATAAGAAGATTATTAAAAACACTATCAGACTTAAAGCTCATGATGAAAACAATGCTTGCGGTATAGGCGACAGAGTTGAAATCATGGAAACAAGACCGCTCTCCAAAGATAAACATTGGCGCGTGGTTGAAATCATCGAAAAGGCTAAATAGTCTACAAGGAGGAAAACACTGTGATACAACAACAGAGTTACCTCAAGGTTGCCGACAATACCGGTGCAAAAGAAATTATGTGCATTCGTGTTCTTGGAGGCTCCAGAAGGAGGTATGCCAACATTGGCGACGTAATCGTAGCTTCTGTTAAAAAGGCCGCTCCCGGCGGTACAGTAAAGAAGGGCGATGTTGTTAAGGCTGTAGTAGTTCGTTCTGCTAAAGGTCTTCGTCGTAATGACGGCACATACATCAGATTTGACGAAAATGCGGCTGTAATCATCCGTGATGATAAAAACCCACGTGGTACCCGTATTTTTGGACCGGTAGCCCGCGAGCTTCGTGAAAAGGATTATACAAAAATTCTTTCTCTTGCTCCGGAAGTACTTTAATGGGAGGTAAGCAAAAATGAATAAACTTCACATTAAAACAGGTGATACCGTAATCCTTCTCACAGGAGATAAAAAGGATAGAAACAAGACCGGTAAGGTTCTTGAGGTTAGCCCCGAAGAGGGTAAGGTAATCGTTGAGGGCATAAATAAAGTTAAAAAGCACGTTAAACCTCGTAAGGCTGGCGATGCTTCAGGCATTATCGAAACAGAAAGCGCAATTTACGCTTCAAAAGTTCAGGTAGTATGCCCAAAATGTAACAAACCAACCAGAGTAGGTACAAAAATCTACGAAGATGGTAAAAAAGACAGATGCTGCAAAAAATGCGGCGAGACTTTCTAAGAGTAGGAGGAACTGACAATGTCAACATTAGCAAATGAATATAAAGCATCTATTGCGCCTGCATTGATGACAAAATTCGGCTATAAGAGTGTAATGCAGATTCCGAAACTCGATAAAGTCGTAATAAATGTAGGTGCCGGTGAGGCAAAGGATAACTCAAAAGTGATTGACGCAATCATAAATGACCTTGGAAAAATTACAGGTCAAAAAGCAATTCCTTGCCGTGCTAAAAAATCCGTTGCGAACTTTAAGCTTCGTGAAGGTATGCCTATCGGCGCAAAAGTAACACTCAGAGGCGAAAGAATGTACGAGTTTGTAGACAGACTCTTCAACGCAGCGCTTCCACGTGTACGTGACTTCAGAGGAATCAATCCAAATGCGTTTGACGGTCGTGGCAACTATGCTATGGGTGTTAAAGAACAATTGATTTTCCCTGAAATCGAATATGAAAAGATTGACAAGGTTCGTGGTATGGATATTATTTTCGTAACCACAGCCAATACCGACGAAGAGGCTCGCGAGTTATTAACTCTTATGGGCGCTCCGTTTGCGAAGTAAGGAGAAGGAAATATGGCTAAAACTGCTATGAAAATCAAACAGGCAAGACCTGCAAAATTTTCAACAAGAGAGTACAACAGATGTAAAATCTGCGGCCGTCCGCACGCTTATCTTCGTAAATACGGTATCTGCCGTATATGCTTCAGAGAACTTGCTTACAAAGGTGAGATTCCCGGAGTTAAGAAGGCTAGCTGGTAAGGCACAGATTCAAGTGGCATAAATATGTCACAATAAGGAGGTTTACGGTATGCAAATCACCGATACTATAGCTGATATGCTTACACGAATTCGTAACGCATCTTCAGCAAAACACGATTCGGTAGATATACCTGCATCAAAAGTTAAGAAAGCAATCGCACAGATTCTTCTTGATGAAGGTTATATTGCAGGTTTTACCACTGAAGAAGATGGTAAACAAGGCCTAATTCATATCACTTTGAAATATGGCCAAAACAAATCGCAAGCTATCACCGGTATTCGCAGAATTTCTAAGCCGGGCTTGCGTATCTACACAAACGTAGAAGATATGCCTAAGGTTATGAAAGGCCTTGGTATAGCAATCCTTTCCACCTCTAAAGGTATTATGACAGACAAAGACGCTCGCAAAGCCAACGTTGGCGGCGAAGTTTTGGCTTTTGTTTGGTAAGGAGGTGCAGGGAAATGTCAAGAATAGGAAAGAAACCTATCACAATTCCTGCAGGTGTTGATGTAAAAATTAACGGCGGCGAGGTTGTAGTTAAAGGACCTAAGGGCGAACTTAAAAATACATTCAATTCAGATATTGCTATCAATATTGAAAACAATGAAATTTTAGTTACACGTCCATCTGACGTTAAAGAACACCGTGCTCTTCACGGACTTACCCGTACACTTATTGCCAATATGGTTGAAGGTGTTACAAACGGTTACTCTAAAACATTAGAAGTAAACGGCGTTGGTTACCGTGTTCAAAAGCAGGGAAAAAATCTTGTAATGAACCTTGGTTTCTCACATCAAGTAATTATGGAAGAAACAGATGGTATTACAATCGATGTACCCAATCCTAATACAATAGTTATTAGTGGTGCAGATAAGCAAAAGGTTGGTCAGTTTGCGGCAGAAGTTCGTGAAAAGCGTCCACCAGAACCCTATAAAGGCAAAGGTATTAAGTACGCAGGCGAATATATCCGTCGTAAAGAAGGTAAAGCAGCCAAGGGTGCTAAGAAATAATAAAGGAGTGTATTTAAAATGGTTACTAAACCAAACAGCAATAAGGCAAGAATTAAGCGTCATGCCAGAGTTCGCTCAAAAATCAGCGGAACCGCTGCATGTCCTCGCCTTGATGTATTCCGCTCCAACAGCAACATTTACGCCCAGCTTATCGATGATGTAAACGGCGTTACACTCGCTGCAGCTTCTTCAAACGAAAAAGATTTCGATTTAAGTGGCGGCAACTGCGAAGGCGCTCGTAAGGTTGGACAGTTAATTGCTAAACGTGCCGCAGAAAAGGGCATCACCGAGGTTGTTTTTGACCGCGGCGGATACATTTATCACGGCCGTGTTAAAGAGCTTGCCGAAGGTGCCCGCGAGGGCGGCCTTAAGTTCTAATAAGGAGGAATACTTTTGGCTACAAATATTGATGCACAAGCATTAGATTTAAAAGAAAAAGTAGTTGCTATCAACCGCGTTTCTAAAACTGTAAAAGGCGGACGTATTATGAAATTCTCTGCTTTAGTAGTTGTAGGCGACGGAAACGGTATAGTAGGCTACGGTATGGGTAAAGCAGGCGAAGTTCCTGACGCTATCCGTAAAGGCATCGAAGATGCTAAGAAAAATCTAATTAAAGTATCTTTAAAAGGTACTACAATTCCGCACGAAATCATTGGTGAATTCGGCGCAGGCAGAGTTTTATTAAAACCCGCTGCTCCCGGTACCGGAGTTATTGCCGGTGGTGCGGTTCGTGCCGTTGTTGAAACAGTTGGTATTACCGACATTCGTACAAAGGCGCTTCGTTCAAATAATCCTTGCAACGTAGTTCGCGCTACTGTTGCCGGTCTTGCAGCATTACGCTCTGCTGAAGAAGTAGCAGCTGTTCGCGGCAAGTCTGTTAAGGAAATCGTAGGTTAAGGAGGAGCAGCATTATGGCAACAAAAAAGGCTGCAGGCCTCAAAGTAAAACTCGTAAAGAGTACCATTGGTTCTAAAAAAGACCAAATCGCAACTGCTAATGCTTTAGGTCTTTACAAAGTCGGCGATGAAAGAATTCAACCTGACAATGCTCAGACCAGAGGCAAAATCAACAAGGTTTCTCACCTCGTTGAAGTTACACAGGGTTAATGAAAAATTATAACCCAAAAGGTCACAAACGTGACGATGCGGTTAAAACCGCGAATCAAGCAAGGAGGTGCGAACAATGAAAATGCATGAATTAGCTCCGGCTATTGGCTCCACTAAGGAGGTAAAGCGCATAGGCAGAGGCCACGGTTCAGGTAACGGCAAAACAGCCGGCAAGGGCCATAAAGGTCAAAAAGCCCGTGCAGGTCACGGAATGAGAGCAGGTTTTGAAGGCGGTCAAATGCCACTTCAAAGACGTGTTCCAAAACGTGGTTTTAATAATATTTTTGCTACAGAATGGAACGTAATCAACGTTTCTGCGCTAGAAATGTTCGAGGACGGTTCTGTTGTAGATTCTGCTTCGTTACAACAAGCAGGCATAATCAAAAAGGCAAATCTTCCCGTTAAAGTTTTAGGCAATGGTAAGATTACAAAGAAGCTCACAGTAAAACTTAATGCTTTCTCTGCTTCTGCTGCCGAAAAGATTAACACTGCCGGCGGAAAGGCAGAGGTGATTGAATAATGTTAGAAACATTAAGAAATGCCTGGAGAGTAAAAGAATTACGTAATAAAATTTTATTCACAATTTTTGTTATTCTCGTTTTCCGTGTAGGTTCTGTTATTCCTGTTCCTTTTGTTGATATCGGTGTTATGAAAGAATCACTTCAAGCACTTAAAGAAGCAGGACAAAGTAACCAATTCTTTAGCTATTTATCAATTTTGACTGGTGGCGGTCTTGAATACGGCGCTATCTTCGCAATGGGTGTTACACCATACATCAACGCATCAATTATTATTCAGTTGTTGTGTGTTGCAATCCCCGCTTTAGAAAGACTTTCTAAAGAAGGCGAAGAAGGTCAAAAGAAATTAGCTCAAATTACACGTTACGCTACTATTATCTTGGCTCTTATCCAAGGTATTGCATTCTTTATTTACTTAAAGAATGGTGGTGGTCAATACAGCACGTATTTAACCACTACAACAAAGGGTGCTACTATATTTGCAGGTTTTGTTATAGTACTTGCATTTACAGCAGGTTCTGCTCTTGTAATGTGGCTTGGCGAACAAATTGACGTTAAAGGCGTAGGCAACGGTATTTCAATCTTGCTTTTCGCAGGTATTTTGTCACGTGGTCCACAAGCTGCAGCAGGTCTTTACGCTTACTGTCAACAAGGCAAATGGGGCGCTGTAATCGGTATTCTTATCGGTTTCTTAGCAGTTATCGCATTTGTTGTATGGATGACAGCAGCAGAACGCAGAATTCCTATTCAGTATGCAAAACGTGTTGTAGGAAACAAAATGTATGGCGGTCAAAACTCACATATTCCGATTAAGGTTAATATGTCTGGTGTTATGCCGATCATCTTTTCTTCCTCAATTCTTATGCTCCCAACAATGATTTTAGGATTTATGAAAGATACTACTTCAACTTGGCATAAAATCCTTTCACTTTTCAGCGTTCAGGGACTTTTCTACGCAGTAATCTATTTCCTCTTGATTATCGCATTTGCATACTTCTATGCAACAATTCAGTTTAATCCGGTGGAAATGGCAAACAACTTGCGTAAAAACGGTGGTACAATCCCCGGTATTCGTTCGGGCAAACCATCAAGTGATTTTATTTCAAAAATCCTTTCAAGAATTACACTTTTAGGTGCTTTATTCTTAAGTGTTATCGCTATCCTTCCAATCGTTATCGGTTCTGTTGGCGGAATCAACATTTCGCTCGGCGGTACTTCGGTACTCATTATGGTTGGTGTAGCGCTTGACCTCGTTCGTAATCTCGAATCACAAATGATGATGAGACATTACAAAGGATTTTTAGATTAAGGAGAACAAGTTATGAAACTCATATTATTGGGTGCACCTGGTGCCGGAAAAGGTACACAGGCAGAAGTAATCTCCGAAAAGTATAATATTCCCACCATTTCAACCGGCAACATTATCCGTGCTGCGCTTAAAAACGGTACTGAAATGGGCTTGAAGGCAAAGTCCTTCATAGACGCTGGAAATTTGGTTCCCGATGATGTTGTAATTGGCATCATCAAGGAACGCCTGAATGAAAGTGACTGTGCCAACGGCTACATTCTTGACGGTTTTCCGCGCACAATTCCCCAGGCAGAAGCCCTTGATGCTTTAGGTTTTGAAATTAATGCAGCTCTTTCTATTGAGGTTGCCGATGAAGAAATCGTGAAGCGTATGTCGGGCAGACGCGTTTGTGAGAAATGCGGCGCCAGCTATCACACAG
>JAZUQW010000112.1:0-6474 GCA_045605905.1 Eubacteriales bacterium | reverse complement strand
ACTACGTCGGCTGTAAGCAGGTGGGAAACAGCGTCGTAAGCGGCTTCAAAATCCGCCGCCGTACAGCTTTTTAAAAAACGCGCATTTTCCTCCGTAAGGTCACAGCGTTTTTTAAGCTTTGGCAGCTTGTCCTCCAGCTCTTTAAGCTCGGTCTTTAATCTGTTTTCCGCCTGTTTTTGATTTGCTGTGACAATACGCAGATTATTTATCTCGTTTTCGGTTTCTGCCAGTTTTTTCATCAAAGGCTCAGAAAGGGCTAAAGCTTTCACCTCTGCATAGGTAAGCACGTTGTTTTCAAGGTCGTTCGCCGTCCTCTGATAGGCACTCCCGCTTAAAAATTGGGAAATAAAACGCTGTTTGGTTTCCAGCAACTGCCAGGAATAAGAATCAAAGCTTCCCTCGGCTATATAACGGAAAATCAACACGTCGCTGTTTTCGTTACCTCTGCGCAGTATTCGTCCTTCTCGCTGAACCATATCCGCAGGTCTCCAAGGGACGTCAAGGTGATGAATAGCCTTCAATTTGACCTGAACGTTTGCACCGATGCCCAATTTAAAGGTAGAGCCTATAAGAACACGTACCTTGCCCGAATTGAACTTTTCATAAAGTTCAACCTTTTTGCTTTCTGTGCTGTAATTGTGTATGAACGCAATCTCTTTTTGAGGCATACCGCCAAAGATAAGCTTTTCTTTAAGCTCCTTATAAACGCTGAAATTTTCGCCTTTGGGTGTTGAGTAATCACAGAAAATAAGCTGTGTTGTGTTTTCGTACTTTTCGTAAAGCGAGATGACGTTTTCGATACATTTATCAATTTTGGAATGTTCTCCCGACGGTTGTTCCCGCTCGACGAGTTTCAGATCAAGCGCAGCTTTTCTGCCGTCGGTGCTGACTTTAAGCATATTGTCCTTTTTGCGGTCTACATTCCCTGAACGTATTTTTTCGGTGCGTTCGCAAAGAAATTGCATATAATCGGTCAGTTCTTGGTATTTTTCGATTACAACATCTGTATAGCCGTCAAGTTGCGGAAGATTGTCCTTGTCGTTTACTGCATAAAACATAGCGATTTGCGAAAACATCAACGAGAGGTCAGGGAGGTTATGAAACCTTGCAAAACGGTTTATTATTCGGTATTTTGATGTATCGACGTCTATTTCCATAACCTGTTCGGGTTTTGCAAAGGTCTTTACCCAGTTGTCAAAAACTTCAAGGTGCGAACGCTGCATCTCATCATATTGCAAGTACATCTGCATTGCGTAGGCATCGGAGATTGAATTGCAAAGCGGTGTGCCGGTTGCGAAAACAATGCCCCTTCCACCGTTAGACGATTGAACGTAACGTATTTTGTGAAGCATATCAAGGCATTTCATCGAACCCTTTGTGTTGATTCCCGTAAGGTTTTTTAGTTTTGTCTTGATGGGTAGGTTTTTGTAGTTATGCGCCTCGTCAACGAAAAGGGTGTTTATTTCCAAATCCTCAAAGGTTATATCGCTGTTTTCAATTGGGGACATACTGTCGATAAAATCCTTTGTGAGTTTTTTTATATATTCCTTTTCTCTGTTCAACGGCGCTTCACCAAATGAAACGGAAAAATATTTCCCTAAGTTATGTCGAAGTCCGTTTACAGCCGTATCAATTCGATCCAACCGATCTTTCATATTTTCAAGTATGGTATGGCTTGAAAGAGGAATAAGCTCGAAACAACTGTAAGCGATTATTATTCCGTCGTAATTGCCGTCTTTAATCTGCTTTAAAACCTTGCTTCTCATATTTGACTTAAAAGTTTTTGGCTCAATAGCAAGAACCTTTGCGTGGGGATAAAGGTCGGTGAATATCTTTTCCCATTGTCCAACAATGTGATTTGGCACAACAAACATATTTCTTCTGGACAATCCCGAAAGGCGCATATTCATTGCCGACGCTATCATTATAAAGGTTTTTCCTGCGCCCACGTCAAAGGCGAGCAGAGTGTTGTCAGTGGTTAAAATCCTTTGCACCGCGTCCTTTTGGTAGGGAAACAGGTCGAATTTCGATGACATATTCGGGAACGAAAGGCTAGAACCGTCGTACTGCTTTTTAGCGTAATTGGCAAAGATTTTGTTATATGCTTCTTCGATTTCCCAAATTCTGTCGGGGTCAAGCCATATCCATTTTTCAAATTCGGCAACGATAAGCTTTTGCTTTTCCAATGCGGCAACAGTGTCCTTTTCGTTATATACCGTGCCGTCAAAGAGTTTTATTTCTCTTAAATTCAAGGTGGATTCAATGATATGCAATGCGTTATATCGCTTCAATCCATATTCTGCTTCGGCATAAGAATTATTGTATGCGTAAGCGTTTTTACTGTTTATGTGCCAAGAACCCGTTATGGATTCGTATTCAACGATATTATCTTTTCCTTTGATTCTTAAAAGGTGAATTATAAACTCGTTAACGATAGAGGGTTTTATCCAAGGAACGCCCAAAGAAACCGCAATATCGGTATAGGGGATTTTGTGCGGAGTGCGCTCTGTCATCGGCTTTTTAAAGGCTTTTTCCTTACTTTCGCGAATGTTCTTTGCCTTTTTATATAGCGATATCCATTTATCGAGTGTGAAATCGGTCAAATCCTTTTCGGAAAGAGTATCAACAAGTTCTTGTTCCGGAAAATCCGAATTACTCGAATCCTTAACCGTTTCGGTCTCAAACACCGAATAATCACGGTTAATTAATTCCTCTGCAATCTGTTTACCTAATATATCTTCATCTACGTTTTCGGCGATGCGGTCTGAAATATATCCCTTTTCCTTGTGGGGGAAAAGTGGCATATTGTTTTTAATAAGAAGATTTTTCAGTTCAAGTTTCCAAAGAACCGAAAGTTGCTTCCTGCGCGAAACCTTTTTGTTGCTCTTGGCGTTTCGGCTTATTATAATTTCGCTTTCACGAATAACGATAATTCCCCAATGAGAGGGTACCTTGTCGGAAGCAGAAGACGAATGTTTGTCGCTTACAACAATGTAATTCTTATCGAAAAAGCTATCATAAGCCTTTATTTGCTCAGCAAGCCTTGAATAGTTGTCAAGGTCGCTCTTTATCTCAAATCCGATAAGCTTGTCTGTAACTGCCATAACGTCGCAAATCGAAGAACCGATGCTTTTTTCTTGATATATGCGTATTTCGTTGTTTGTGGTTTGCAGGTATTCTATTAATATATTACGTATGGTTTTGTCGTTCATATCCTTTGCCCTCCTCGGTTGAGTATATTTTAACTCGACCGATGTGTCAATTTTGGTACATCGCCGTTGCTGTTATGAGAACACAAACAAAAAACGAGGTAACAAAAAAAGAAAGCATTCGAAAAAATTATCGGTTATGAAAACGAAAAGAAGGAATTGATGCGCCTTGCTGACGTACTCGAAAATCCAACCCGTTACAAAGAAGCGGGTATATCCCAACCGAGAGGATTATTGATTGACGGCGCACCGGGGTTGGGTAAGACCTTGATGGCAAACTGTTTTATCGAGGCAAGCGGACGAAAATCCTTTATCTGCCGAAAGGATAAACCTAACGGCGATTTTGTCAATTATATAAAGGAAACCTTTGAGCATGCCCTCGAAAACGCACCTTCGATAATTCTTCTTGATGATATGGACAAATTTGCCAACGAGGACAGAAAACGCCCCAACACCGAGGAATATGTTACGGTACAATCCTGTATCGACAATGTAAAGGGTAAAGATGTTTTCGTAATTGCCACAACCAATCAAAAGCGCAAGTAAACAAACAAGAATACCGCCGAGGAGTTAATTCTCCTCGGCGGTTTTGTAACTTAACAAGCGTTTTTTTCGCTTTTGCGGTTATTGTTATTTGTGGTCTTGGATGGTATAATTGTGATAGAAGTAATGGACGAAGGAATGGTATGAACGATATGGAAGATGTTATTGCAAAGTTACGCAAGGACGCTGGCTTGACTCAAGAACAGCTTGCTAATATGATAGGGGTATCAGCGCAGACTGTTTCTAAATGGGAGACAGGTACGACGATGCCTGATATTATGCTTCTGCCTATTATTGCCGACGTGTTTGACGTTGACATTGACTTTTTGTTTGGAATAAAGAGAAAATCAAGAAGCAAGAAGATTTATAAACATAATGTACACGAGGAGCTTTACAATTCGTTTTTTGAGATTACGGAGCACCTATGGGAGAACGCAGAAACCGACGCAGAAATTGCGGAGAATGTAAAAGAGAGCATTGAACATCTTAAAAACCATCCCAATACACAGACGTTGGTGTTAAGTAATATCGAGGGTAATGGAGTTTTTGCTGACTGCAATATTGCCCTTACGTTGAATGTAAACAAAGATGAGATGCAAAAGTTGTATGACGATGATAATGCATGGACTGTGCTTAAAAGGTTGGCTGATGGTGAAACAAGAGCTGTTTTTAAGTATCTGATAGGCGATTGTTACAAGTCTTTTACAGCTTCTTTCATCGCTGCAAAAACAGGTATGGATTTGTCTGTGGTTGAGCGAGCATTGAACAACCTTCTGCATTTGAAATTGATAAGCAGAACGGATGTGGACACCGATGAAGGAACGATATATGTTTACCGCGGAGGTCAAACACACAAATTGGTTTTAATTTATTCCCTTCTCGCAATCGCTTACCGTTTAGGTAACTATGAAGAAAGCTACCGTGGCTTTATTTCATAACAAATTACAGGTGGGTGTATGGGTTATATTGTACTATTATTTGTTGTCTTGTTCCTGTGTTTATCTCCGCTTTTAAGAATTTTTATAAAACGTATTGCTTTGGTTATCGCCATAAAAAGAGTGTGCAAAGAGAAAGGAATGAAGCTTATTCCTATGCACATGCTTTGGCTTTGGGGTAATATTAAAAGCGGCAGATGTGATTTTTGTATTGTAGGCGAAAATAAGGTTTTTCGTGTTAAACTGGCGAGTAGCATATCTCATATGAGCTTTTACTGTTTCAAAGACAAAAACAGCTGTTATTTTAAGTCATTAAGATGGACTTTGATCTCCCATTGGACCTCTAAATCATATAAATTAAAAAGCAAGAGACCATTTGATTTTAACTTTGGAATGAGACGAGAGTGGAGAGAATTTGAATCTGCGGATATATTACTATTTCACCCCACGCCGGGAGGAATTTTTGTTTTGGAAAACGGAACCGTGCGAGAAATATGGAACGGAGATTTTACAGGAGAAGCCTTGTTTTATACCAAGAAAGGCTTTATAGAGCTGTTAGCGAAACAGTGATGAAAAACGTGCCGACGAGGAGAAACCTCTCCTCGGCAGTTTTTGTCGGGGCCCCAAGCAGTCGTTAGGCTTCTTGGGGTGATTTGTTTTTTATACATAAATATAAAAACACAAAATGCAAGTTGCTTATTATAGTATAAACTTCTACGCTTTTCTTTCTGTACAAATGGAAATAACCCATATTATTTTGCTGTTTTTGCGGTTTATTAACTTTAATTTATGAGGTAAAATATAAACAGGCGCAGTGCATATATCTGTTACGGGTATAAAGGCGGTGCTTTGAGCAAGTAGCCAAGTGCAAAGAGTTGGCGCATATGTGGATAATGACAGGCTATTCCTACGGCGCGGTTTTTGTGTCGTTTGTGGCTTCCTCTTATATATGCGTGCGCTTCGGAAATGCCGTTTTGTACCTGTTGTGCGGTTGACGGCACTTATGTGTATGCAAGTATTGTAAAGCGAATTGCAGACAAATATTTTCAGTGGAGGATAATATGGCACGCACTTCTATAAAACAGAATAAAAACAGATACCACACCGCCCGCGAAGCCTTGGGCTTGACCCGCGAAAAGGCAAGCGAGCTTTTAAAATCCATCTCACCTGAACGAATCGAAAAGATTGAAAACGAAAGGTCACTGCCGCATCCCGACGAGGTTTTGACTATGGCAGAGAAATACAAAGCTCCGTCGCTTTGCAATCACTATTGCTCTAACCAATGTCCCATAGGTCGGCAATATGTACCCGAAATCAAAATTAAAGAGCTATCACAAATAGTATTGGAAATGCTTGCCTCTCTTAACTCTATGAACAAGCAAAAGGAGCGGCTTATAGAGATAACCGCCGATGGACGAATTGAGGGAAAAGAGCTAAAAGACTTTATTTTTATACAAGAGGAGTTGGAGCGAGTTTCCGTTACGGTAGAAACGCTTCAGCTTTGGTTTGAAAAAATGCTTGCCACGGGGAGGATAGACCGAGAAGAATACAAAGCAGCAAAAAACGTATAAACACGGAGGTTCTTTCCGATGCAAAGCAATTATCCTATGTTATTTTGCCGCTTTTGTGGTTTATTAGTTAACCTTGATTTTGGTATAAGCACAAAGGATAAATGCTATATAGCGTACCCTCCATCGGTGGTATTTATGCGGTATGTCTACAAAACCGGTTGGGTAGTGGTTGATAACGGCGTTGAATATACGGACGGTTCAAAATTTTATGACTAT
>JAZUQW010000111.1:0-2626 GCA_045605905.1 Eubacteriales bacterium | reverse complement strand
AGCACCTGACCATTGCTTTCTTCCCCGCCCGTCTCGGGTGCGGTGCTGTGGCTGCGCAACACCAAAACAACGCCTATTGCTACCGCTATACAGGCGGCGATAGGTGCTATCAGCTTTAGATAGCCTTTACGCTTTTTTGGTTTCGTATACAGGCTGTCGCTTACATATTCGTCGCTTATAAGACCTATTGCATCAAGTAAAACATCCGGTTTCATATACAGTACCCCTCCTTTTCAAGCGCCGACTTAAGCTTGCTTCGACTGCGCATAAGGCTTACCTTAACCGCACTTTTGCCAAGCCCAAGCATGGCGGCAATCTGTTTTACGGAATAAAAATACCAATATCTGCCCACAAATATTTGCCGTTCTTCTGTCTTAAGGGTGGCAACAAAACGGTCGATCAGTGCCGCAAGCTCTGTCAACTCAAGGCTTTGGGCAGGGTCCCCCTCTCCGTCGGGCAGGCAATACGCCAGCTCCTCAAGGGCTGTGCTTACATTGCCGCCCCGCTTTGCGGCGTTGCGGGCGCGCCACCTTTTAAGGGCGATGTTGCGGGCTATCTTGCCCAAATACGCCCGCAGGTTTTGAGGTTTGTTAGGCGGTATGAAGTTCCACGCGCCTATGTAGGTATCGTTAACGCACTCTTCCGCATCCTGGCGGTTTTCCAGCACATTGTTTGCCACGGTAAAGCAGTAATTGCTGTAACGCAGGGCGGTTTCGTCTATCGCCCGCTGATCCCTTGCCAAATACAGGGCAACTATCCCTTTGTCATCCATGGTCACTCCCCCTTTCACTAATATAAGTACCCAAAAAGGAATAAAGGTTACAAAAAAAGGCACATTTTGTGCCTTCAGACTGCTGACAAAGGCACAGATCACGAAAAAAGCAAAAACATCATTACTTATAATGAGGAAAATCGGGGAAACATCCCCGATTTTCCTATAATTTATCGTATTTTTCGTTCAAAACGAACCTCGGCTCACAGTACCAAGTACAGCTCTCGCCTCGGTTCGTCTCGCGGGGTCCCCGTTGCGAACGAAGTGAGCAATGGGGTGGTGTGAGCACTCTTTCTCAACAGTCTGCCAGGTTGATGACAAGGTTTGTCATCAACCTGAGGGGATGCTGAAAAAACAGCATCCCCTTTGTTTGTTACAGCGGTGATCAGTTTTGGCTGTCAAAAACATCGCAAAGCAATAAGGCGGCATCCTTTTTGGTAAGCAGCTCATCCCCGGTATCGAACCACGCGGTACCGATGGTAATGGCATCCTCCGACCCGGCGGCGCGCTCTGCCATGGCAAGGGCATCGGCAAGGCTTATGCTGTCCTCGGGGCGGAAGCTTTCGCCATCCACCTCCACTACGCCGTTCACCACAGCCGCCTCTAAATACAAACGCTTACCGCGGCTTTGGGTAGCTGTATCGGTGAATATATCCGTGGGATAAAGCTTGTCTTCCACTTCCACACCCATGGCGCTGACCAACATCACCGCAAAGTCAATGCGGCTTACTTCCTCGGCAGGAGAAAAGTAATAGCTATCCCCTATGAGACAATAGGTCATAACCTCCTCCTCGGACATTCTGATGGCGGCAAGATGCTCTGCAGTGCCGGACATATCTGCAAAATATATGCCGCTTTGGTTTTCTGTCACGTTTACGGTAGCCTTGGCGGTGCCGCTTTTTTTGCCCCAGTCATCTACGGCGTAGTAGGTGAAGCTATCCTGACCGCAAAAGTCTTTTGTGGGGGTGTAGGTCACGGTGCCGTCACCAAAGCTTATACTGCCACCTGTAGGGTATTCTTCTACCACGTACTCTATGGTATCACCGTCGGGGTCGTAAGCACCCAAGGGGGCGGTAACGCTTACGTTTTTGTAGGTTTTAAGCTGTGCAGACACGGCTATGGGGGAAAAGCGAGGAGTTTCGGAAAAACGTATTACGCACTCTATCTCCTTGCTTTCCCAGCCTTCTGCCGCCACGGTAAACCCAAAGCTGCAACTGTCGGTAAACTTGCTTGAAGGCAAAAAGCTTAACAGCGCTATGCCCGCCGCCGAAAGCTTTTGGTTGGGTATCGCGTCAACGCCCGCCACCTTAAGCACGCCGCACTCCACAGGCGGCAGATTTGTAAGGGTTAGGTAGTCGAAGTCGGCGCCCACAAGGGTCTTTATCTCTTTATGAGTAAAGCCCACACGCTCGCCGCCCACACTGCACTTAATAAGACGGGTCTCTGCCGACAGCACGTCTATACCCGGCGATATGGGTGCCGCCTTTACAACAAGACCTGCGGCAAGAAGCAAGCACAAGCAAAAAACAACTCCGCGCACAAAATTTTTCATAGATTATGCCTCCTTTTTCTTTCTTTGCTTTATAATGTCACTGCGGCAATAGTTTTATACCAAATATTACAAATATACTTGAAAACAGCAAGCGTAAATGATATAATACGTACAAAAGGAGGGAAGGCTATGGATGTATTGATTTCCCAATCCGCATTGGAGGGGATGTTGCCCGCATCGCAATCCAAGTGGGCACTGCACAGAATGATTTTTTGTTGCGCTTTGTCAGAGGAGCCCACCGTCATTACCATACACGATTTGTCTGACGATATATACGGCGCTTTGGATACGGTTAAGCGATT
>JAZUQW010000110.1:0-3432 GCA_045605905.1 Eubacteriales bacterium | reverse complement strand
GTACTCACGCAAAGCATCGGGGCAAACACCGCAGGCAAGCACACATTGCATATAGGCCTCATCAACTTCGGCACCGATTATTGTAACAATGCCTTTTTCTACAGCTTCGTCAAAGGGCATTTTCTTAACATCTTCAAATATATCAAGCTCGGCAACGGTTTTAGAAACTACCGCCGCATGGTCGGGAGGTAACTGTGCGCCGTCTTCCCAATACGCCTTGTAGCCATTGTATTCCATGGCGTTGTGGGACGCGGTAATGTTTATACCTGCAATACAGCCAAGATGAAGAATTGCAAAAGAAAGTTCGGGCGTGGGACGCAGACTTTCAAAATAGTAAACCTTAATTCCGTTTGCTGCCAATACTTCGGCAGAAACCTTTGCAAACTCAATAGAGTTTATGCGACTGTCGTATGCAATGGCCACGCCTCTGTCAGCGCCGTCTTTATCAAGTATAAGCTTTGCAAGACCTGCTGTGTTGTGTGCCACTGTGTATATGTTCATTCTGCCCGTACCTGCGGTCATAGTGCTGCGCAAACCTGCTGTGCCAAACTCCATAGGTACGCCAAAGCGAGCAGTTATTTCTTCCGTATTGCCTGCAATAGCACGCAATTCCGCTTTAGTGGCGTCATCAACCACAGGGGAAGAAAGCCATTTATTGTACATATCCATCATAAGAAAACACCTTCCTTATTATATTGTAACCCCATTATAACACAAGCTATAAAAAAAGCAAAGCTTTTTTACATCAAAACAGGGCAAATATTGGGATTATTATTAGATAATGCCGCTGTTTACAAAATATTTACAATTATTTTGGCCCTTTTGTATAAATTTTTTATCAAAAACTATTGCAATTTGCCCAAAGATATAGTAGAATTATGGGGCTTGAGTGCGATGAAGCGGGAAGTTGCTGCCGCCATGCAGGTAATTTCCGTGGAGTATGTCCGACAATCGGGCGATAGGGAAAAGCGTTTTTTTAAGGGTGTTGCTTGAAACGCCCGAAAGCGTGTTAAGACCCTGCCACCAAGAAAAATACTTTATATTTATTAGGAGGCACAAAACATGGCAAACAAGGAAAAAATCAGAATCCGTCTTAAGTCTTATGATCACACACTTATCGACAAGTGCGCAGAGAAGATAGTTGAGACCGCAAAGAGAAACGGCGCTTCCGTTTCCGGCCCTATTCCGCTCCCCACCGATAAAGAGATCATCACCATTCTCCGCGCTGTTCACAAGTATAAGGATAGCCGCGAACAGTTCGAACGCAGAACTCACAAGCGTCTTATCGACATCATCAAGCCCTCTCAAAAGGCTGTTGAAGCTCTCATGAACATTGAGATGCCCGCAGGTGTTGATATAGAAATAAAGCTTTAAGGCTTAAGGCAGGCGCGGCAAGCGTCAACAAAATTATGACAATTACGCCTTCGGGTGTAAAATAACGGTCATGTTGCCGCCTGTATCGGGCGGTAACCAATAACCGTAAGGAGGAAAATTTAAATGAAAAAAGGCATCATCGGCAAAAAGATTGGCATGACGCAAATCTTTGATGAAAAGGGCAACGTAATACCTGTAACGGTAGTCGCTGCCGGACCGTGCGTGGTAGTACAGAAGAAAACTGTTGCCAAAGACGGTTATGACGCAGTTCAGTTGGGCTTCTCCGAAATAGAAGACAGAAAACTGACAAAACCCGCTAAGGGACACTTCACCAAGGCTGGCGTAGCATTCAAGAGATATCTTAAGGAATTCAGACTTGAAGATTGCGCTTCTCTCAACGTTGGTGACATCGTAAAGGCTGACACTTTTGAGGTTGGCGAAAAGGTTGACGTAACCGGTATGACCAAGGGTCGTGGTTTCAGCGGCGTTATCAAGAGATGGGGCTGCCACAGACTTAGAATGTCCCACGGTACAGGTCCTGTTCACCGTCAGGTAGGCTCTATGGGCGCTAACAGCGATCCTTCCAGAGTTATGAAGAACAAGAAGATGGCCGGTCAATACGGTAACGAAAAGGTTACTACCCTTAATCTTGACGTTGTTAAGATCGACAAGGAAAACAACCTGTTGGCAATCAAGGGTGCCGTTCCCGGTTCCCGCGGCGGTATAGTATATATCCGCAACACAGTAAAATAAGGAGGAAAAGACATGCCTAACATTAACATTCTTAATATGCAAGGCGGCAACTGCGGTACAATGGAGCTTTCCGATACCGTATTTGGTGCAGAGGTCAATGTCCCCGTGCTCCACTCTGTTGTAAGAGCATACCTCCTGAATCAGAGACAAGGCACACAGTCCACATTGACAAGAAGTGAAGTTTCCGGCGGCGGCAGAAAGCCTTGGCGCCAAAAGGGTACCGGTAGAGCAAGACAGGGTAGTACCCGTTCTCCTCAGTGGACCCACGGCGGTATCGCACTTGGTCCCAAGCCCAGACTTTATAAGATAAGCATAAACAAAAAAGTAAAGAAGATCGCTATCAGAAGCGCACTTTCCGCAAAGGTTGAATCCGGTGAACTGATTGTTATTGACAATATCGCATTGGACGAATATAAGACCAAGAAGGTTTGTGACTTCCTTAAAGCGGTTGACGCAGAGGGTAAGGCACTTATCGTTACCCCCGCCGCAGATGAAAAGATTTACCGTTCTGCGGGCAATATTCCCGGCGTAAAGGCAAGCCCCGTAAACGCAATCAATGTTTACGATATACTCAACTGTGATAAGTTGGTTATAGCTAAGGACGCCGTTGCCAGGTTAGAGGAGGTTTATGCCTAATGAAAACTTGCTACGACATCATATTGAAGCCGGTTATTACCGAAGCTTCCACGGCTGATATACAGGACAAGAAGTATACCTTCAAGGTTGCTGTAGACGCCAATAAACAACAAATCAAAGCCGCTGTTGAAGAAATCTTCGGCGTTAAAGTTGAAAAGGTTACCACCATCAACGTTAAAGCAAAATCCAAGAGACTTGGCTACCACTACGGTAAGACCTCTGCTTGGAAAAAGGCATTTGTTAAGCTTACTGCTGATTCAAAGACTATCGAGTTCTTTGACAGCTTGATGTAATCGAAAGGAGTTGAAAAAGAATGGCTACAAAGACATATAAACCTACGACTCCCTCGAGAAGACACATGGCTACCCCTTCTTTCGAAGAGATAACCAAGAAGACTCCCGAGAAAAGTTTGATTACTATTCTTAAAAAGCACGCAGGCCGTAACAACACCGGTAGAATTACCGTTCGTCATCAGGGCGGCGGCAACAAAAAGAAGTACAGAATTATCGACTTCAAGCGTCAATCCGATTTGGCTAACACCGTAACCGCTATCGAATACGACCCCAACCGTACCGCTTACATTGCATTGTTGGCAGACACCAACGGCAAGAAGAGCTATATCATAGCTCCCAACGGCGTTAAAGTTGGCGACGTTCTTTACAGCGGCGC
>JAZUQW010000109.1:0-2587 GCA_045605905.1 Eubacteriales bacterium | reverse complement strand
GAATATGATAACTAAAATAGACATCAAAAATAATACAGCACTACTAACGCCAAAAGCAATTCGCCAAGTGAAAAAAGCGGCAATTAAACCTGCGGCAGGGGAGCCAAGGAAGGAAGAAAATGTATATCCTAAAGAACAGCGAATAGCATGAATTGGCTCTGTATTTTCTGAAACAACCTTGGTCATAGGACCGTATATCATAGACAGAAAAAAGCCTGAAATACCATACACAACAGGTGCTAAATAATGTATATTTGAAATAAAAGGAAAAACAGCATTGATAAGACCGGCACCTAAAAGACCAAAACTAATCATCCATTTTGCTTTTATGTGATCACCTATAAAGCCATTTATTAACTGACCGCAAGCATAAAAAAGAAGAAAAAAAGCAGAAATATCACCAATATACCCCTCTGTAATACCTTTTTCGTATACCATAAAAGGAGTAGCGGCACTTAAAATGTTGCGTACGATATAAACGGCTAAATATGAAACAGAGCAAAGCGTACCAAGCATTATCGCCTTTTTTGCTCCTGCGCCAATTTTCATTTTTCTCATCCATTTCATCATTATTTGGTCTTAAATTATAGCACAAAACCTATGGTATTTCAATAAGAAATTGAAATATAAAAATAATGAAAATCAACGTAGTTTTGCCTTGTCTCCTTAATAGTGAATTAATTAACACCTAAGATAACGGGGCAAGGAGAAATTTCTCCTTGCCCCGTTTGCTATGTTATTTTGTTTTTACATACTTGTAAGTAGACCAACCGGAATAATACTTTGTTTTACCAACAGTTTTATAGGTTCTGACTCTTATATAGTATGTCTTTTTAGCACTCAAGCTCTTTAAAGTATATTTCGTTGTTTTGTAACTTGAAATAGTTTTGAGTTTAGCACTTGTAAACTTTTTAGAAGTTGCGTACTGAATTTGATAACCAGTTACCTGTGTAGATTTTTTAGTAATTGCTACAGTAATACTCTTCTTACCTGCAGTAAGCTTTGATACAGTTGTTTTTGGCGGGTTAATTTTGAAGGTATATTTGTAGGTGCCGCTGTGTCCATTTTTAAATTTAATGGTTGCGGTATATGTGCCTACGTTCTTTCTACCCGCTGAATATGAAACAGTATAATACTTTGTAGAGAACTTTTTGCCCGCAGCATTTGTTACTGTAACACTCGGCTTTTTAACCTTACCATCATAAGTATAGCTTGTTGCTGATAACTTAATTTTAGGGTTAATCTTGAAGGTAAGCGTTTTGGTTCCGCTGTATTTGCCCTTCATTATAATGGTAACTTTATAAGTTCCCACATTCTTTCTACCGCTTGCATATTTTACGGTGTAGTCGGTATTCTTTTTAAGAGTGTTTCCTTTGCTGTCCTTAACGGTCACTGAAGGAGTTTTTGCTTTGCCGTTGTAGGTGTAAGATGTTGTAGAAAGTTTAATGGTTTTGGGATAGTAAACAGTTGTTGTCTTTGAAACATAACCGCAGACGGAACATTTTGTTACTTGCTTACCGTTCTTATTAAGAGTTGCCTTAGTTGTGGTTGTTTTATAGGTGTGTGCCTTCTTGGCAACGGTTTTCTGTGCTACGGTAACCTTGCCGCAGTCCAAACACTTTTTGCCCTCGGTCTTGCCTGTCTTGGAACAGGTGGCAGCTACTGCCTGAAGGGTAGTTATGTTTTTATGGCTGTTCGTATTGAGTGAGCCGTACTGCATTCCGCAGGCGGTACATTCCGCCCTCGTTTTACAGGTTGCAGTGCCGCCCGTATGCTCACAGTCGAAGCTTAAGAGCATATCAAAGATGTCACCGTTACAGAAGCTGCCGACATACAGAATATAGCTTTTATCTTTTTCGAGGGTGCATACAAGATTAAAATTGTAATCATCATAGCTTATATCATAATTAGAAGCAACAAAATTATCGTTTGCATCGTAAATAATTATATAAGGGTCTGCATAATCGAAAAGGACAGAGGTAAACGTGTATTCGCCGCTTGCGGGGGCAACGAAACGAAGCTCCGTGTCAAACTCACCCATAATAATTCTCTTGCTTACATCAATCATAATATCGGAAACAACTGCCTGACATTCATCGCAGACCGTATCACCGTTATTATCCTTATGAGCAAAGGCTAACTGCTTGTGTCCCTTAAGCCATTCATTACAGTCGTTACAGTAAATACCCTCGGTATATCCGTAAGTATTACAGCCGGGGGCAATGGCGTCTTTGTTTTCAGTGTTTTCATGGGGACAAACATAGTAATTGAACTCAATATCGTATGCCGAGAAATCATTGTTACCCTTGAGTATAGCGTTCCACTCAGCCTCGGTGCCCGTAAAGCAGATTTTTGTAAGATTCGGGCAGTCGTTGAAAATGTCATCGGCCATACTTACAAGCCCCTTATGTATTACCACGGTTTCGAGGGAGTGCTCGTTTGAAAAGGCGTACTGTGCTATGGATTTTGTGCCCTTTCTCACGATGTATTTTGCAGGCACATTATAATAGCCTGCGTTAATGAGATGGTTGCTTATATAGAGCATATCCTCGTCATAATCGTAGTCGTCATCATAGGGAGTGTAATA
>JAZUQW010000108.1:0-4533 GCA_045605905.1 Eubacteriales bacterium | reverse complement strand
CGAGCTGATGCACGAGAAAGATTCGCAAGTCAGGCACCGGATGCGTGTATCAGGTCAATGATAATCTGTGGGAAGGCAGCTTCTTCCCAAGACTGCCGAACGGCAAGCGCAAGAAATTCAACGTCTACGCCGAAACAAAAGAGCAATGCGAAACCAAACTCGCCGAGATGATAGAGCGAGTGAAAGCCGAGATTGCGGAAGAGAAGGCGAAACAAAAATAGGGCGCCGAATAACGGCGCCCTCAAAATTTGGTTTGCAGTAAACAAAGAAAAGAGGTTATTTAGATTTAACTGCTAATTTAGTTTTCTGCTGAATTTTCGATTTTATCAAATCCTGTTAAAAACTTATTGAGTCTATCGAATTTTGAAAAAGTATAAGATCGTGCATCGATTTCCCCTTTTCTCATAAATTCTCCTATAAGATACGGATATGAGGTAATATCGAGATCTTTGCCGATCAAAGTTACTGTTCTAAAACGATCTTCTCTTAAGTTGTCCTCTTCATCTGAGTATAAATAAAACGGCTTAAGATATTCTTTTATCTCGTCCGGACTCATTTGTTTTAGTCTTTCGGCATCTAAATATCCAATGTTCATTTTGGGGGAAATGATGTCTGATATGTTTTTCTTTTGAGATTCCTTTTTTATTGCCTCTTCAACTCTTTTTTTGAATTCACTCAAATCCATGCAAGGTTCTATATTGTAAAACATAGCATAGGTGAGAATATGCTTGGGCTTCCGTATGTACAATTCGGGTATGCTTCTATCTATTTTTTGAAGTAGTTGTAAGTAAGTTTCGTGTACGGGTGTGTCTTTACTCCATTTATCAGACAAAAGGATATAATATTGGAATGTATTAAATAAGTCGACATAACACCAAAGCATATTTTCTTGACTAAATAAAATCAAATTATGATATAGTTCCATAGGTGTATTCAATTCTATATGCTTATCGAGCGTGTTGAGAGGAACAAAAGGAATCACAAAATATTTGAAGGAAATATTGTCTACAACACCTTCTTTTATGCTTACAGTTATGCCGTGCGATAAGATATTTGAGTCTATTCCCTGATCAAGAGCAAAATTATAAGCAATTTTACAGATGCCATTTATAAACGCATTATTTTCGACAGGAAAATCATACGAAAATATTTCCATATGAAGTTTGGAGATATCACACTTCAGTTTTTTGCTTAAAGTAGGGCAGGAAACGACTTTTCCGTCTTTGATAAGCACATCATACAGTGTACCTTCATAGAATGCTTTTCCGGTACAGACAGGGCGCGATTTTTTGTTGTTAGTTTTTGTGAAATTTTCAATGCGGCTGATAATCGGATTAAATGTCTTGGTGAATGGAGCATCAATGTATTTACTGATATAATTATTACATTCAGGGCAACATATATCTTCGGATTCGTATAATCCACCAAGCGCATTTTGAATTATATGCTCGTGACTTCGAATTGTAATAGTTTTGCCACAATATACGCATTTTTGTCTATTCACCATATGATATCCTTTCAATGTTTTTTTAGGAACATAAATACAAAAGTAGAATTATTAGAAAAATTCTATACCCCAAAAAACTTTCACAAGACTTATCGGATTGATTTGTTATTAAGTGCGGTATTGATTACATCCAACAATAAACACAGTGCTTCGTCATGTTGAAAGTTAGGGTCACTTTTTTCTAAATTAAAATAGTGCGGTTCTTTTGCTATTGTGATAATGACAGCGTTTTGAATAAGAAAAGTCAATTTTCTTATAAACAAATCATCAAAGATTTTTGGTGTTGTGAAATAATCAAGATCAAAATCAAGTATGTATGGTGAAGTGCATAGTTCTTGTATTTCTTCATCAGTCATGTTTTTGATGCATAAATGTTCATGATAAAATGCATCAATGTGTCGGTGGCGATCCCATCTTTCGTAATCGTTGAGATCGCAATCAGACAAGGAGCAAAAGATGTGGTACTCATTTATATATTCAAACTTGTAGGCTGTAAGTATATGTTCATCATTGCGCACATAATCACAAGATAGTTTGTAAACATCTTCAAAGCTGAAATCGTCAATTCTATATTTGGTTGAACTTAATATGTTTTTTTCAAACTTCTTATAATCAAAATCGTGCGGGCCAACCGCCGCAGCAAATGGATCATGAGTGTCGGCGTGAAAATCGAAAGTTATTAAACGTAATGATTGTTTAAGTATATTAGCATAGGTTCCCCATACGGGTAATGCCATATTATGTTCTTCAAATATGATTATTGGCGTATGATTAATTATTATCTTTCTATACAACGAGCATTGTTCTAATGTATAGTTCATACATAAGACCTCTTTTTATTGTTAATAAGAACAGCCTAAATCAAATTTTCGCTTTTGATTTAGGCTGAGTGGTCCGAGTGACAGGGATCGAACCTGCGGCCTGATGGTCCCAAACCACCCGCGCTCCCAGCTGCGCCACACCCGGATATCTATTCGATTTTTCAGTTTTTGCGTGGAAGTGGGACAAACTGTGGTCAAACTCAAATTCCACGCCGTTTTGCGTTTTCATAAAACCCCGAAAGTCCGCACCGTTAAAGGCTTTTCGGGACTTTCGCGAAATCACGGCTACAACCGCTAGGCACGCTCCCAAACCACCCGCTCTACCAACTGCGCCACACCCCGATTTTTATTCGATTTTTTATTGATTTTGCGTAGAAGTGGGACAAACTGTGGTCAAACGCAAATTCTACGCTTTTTTGAGTTTTTGCAAAGCGCTGAAAACCCGCATAAATAAAGGCGATTTCTTCAGTGTTTGCAATGGTTTTGGGGATTTGCTTTTGGTGCGAAGCACCGTTTTGCCCGCGGGGGCTCCCCGCCCGGCACGCTCTCAAAATAAGGGAGAGGTATATCAACAACGCACGGCCTAATTATACGTTTTAAGTTTGTATAAGCCAACATAATTGTTTACAACAGTCAATAGTGTACAACAAAAAACTCCAATTGTCAACCGTTAAGTGCAAGGCTTATTTTTTTGCCTTAATGCCTATTGTTATAAATGAGTTAAAATGATAAAACGGCGTGCTGTAACACGCCGTTATTCTGTCGGGCCCCCAAGATTCTTGGGGGGAATTCTGGGGTGGATAACCGGACTCGAACCGGCGACCCTCAGGGCCACAACCTGATACTCTAACCAACTGAGCTATATCCACCATGTAAAATTCGTAGGCATCGGGGTGGTGTGAAAACCACCCCATAGCCCTTGGCGTGCCTTGAGGGACTCGTACCCCCGACCCTCTGCTTAGAAGGCAGATGCTCTATCCGGCTGAGCTAAAGGCACATATCACCGCTGTGGGTGCATTGGAGCGGGTGACGGGAATCGGACCCGCACGACCAGCTTGGAAGGCTGGGATTCTACCATTGAACTACACCCGCAGAACATTTGGCAACGCATATAATACCATAACTACAGCCGTTTGTCAAGGCTTTTTTTAAAAATATCGGCAAACAGTTTTCGCTGTCTGCGCGCTACATAATAGCACCGCCTTTGGCGAAGGGTGTTGCTGTTTCACTTTACCAAAGGCGGTTGCTGTTTATTCAGTTGAATTGACTTGTGGGAATGTATCTAAAACTCGGTAATAAGGCCAGCGTCAAATTTAAGAATCATCGCCGCGTCAAGGCTATCAACCATGCCGTCGCCGTTAACGTCGGCGGCCAATAGTCCGTCACCCTCAAGAGTGATAAGCAAGGCGTCATATTTAAGCACCTGCGCCGCGTCAAGACTGTCCACACAGCCGTCACCGTTTACGTCGCCAAAGGGTATGTTCTCCGGCGTGTCGGTAGAATCATCGCCCGATACATCATCGGAGCTGTCATCGTTTGAATCATCATCGACAGAGCTATCGTCGGATTCGTGATTGTCAGAGTCGTCATTAACCTCACGCAGTGCACCGCAAGCATTGCAATCTTCGTCGGTGTCGCCGTCATATACGTGACCTGCCATATCGGTCTTGTCGCCACAAACGGAGCACTCGTGCCAATGGTTGTCTTCGTCGGAGGTCCATTCGGTTTCGTAGTTGTGGGTTATAACTCTGTCTTCTCCGCAGACATTACAGTCTGTGTCACAAGCGTTGTCGTGGGTATGCCCTGCAACGTCTTTCTTGTCTCCACAAACGGAACACTCATGCCAATGGTTGTCGCCATCGGATGTCCATTCTGTTTCGTAGTCGTGGGCTGTTGTAAGAGCTGTTCCTTTTAATGCACCACAAACGGAGCATTTGTGTCCGTCAATACCCGGCTTTCCACAGCTTATTGCTTCTGCATAATATTCTTCCCAAGTGTGTGCGTGTTTACTGTAAGAATTATAGGTTTTGCCGTTATATATAAAGCTTTCGGTATAGGTGTAATTTGTTTTTACATAAACGGGAATATCGGTAATAGACTCTTCAAACATTATTGCTGTAGTGTAATTAATTAAATCACCGCAAGCGGAGGGAGAAGTCAACTTTGATGCAATTGTAGCGGAATCAAGTCGGATCGTAGCCATGT
>JAZUQW010000107.1:0-7326 GCA_045605905.1 Eubacteriales bacterium | reverse complement strand
CAACCGCTTCTTCAATTTCGGGCAGTAACGCTTCACTTTCGGTCATCGCTATGGGTGTTATGTTCAGTGCCGATACGGTTGCCGCACCTTCAAGCACCAACTTTATACGGAACTTGCTTGCCGCGTAGCCTTCTTTGCTATCAACCGACACAAAGCCTTCGCCTTCCGCAAATCCGCCGTCGCTGTACTTATCCAACAATAACCAAGGCGTGTTTACACCCATATCGTTTACATAAGATGCGTATACCGATACTTTGCCGCCGTTTAGAACGCATACCGGTGTTACATAAAGCTTGGTAAACTCTTTTATGCTCATTTCTATGGTAACCAGCGTCCCGCTTGCTTCGCCCTCAACAACCGATATCTTTTCGTCCTTAAGGGTAACACCGTTCCAAGTGCCGTCAATGGTGTTTGCGGCAAAATTTACACTATAGTTGCTTAAATAGTTTACGTGCCATACCATAGAGCCGCCTGCACCTTCAGCACTTTCCGCCTTAAGCAACAGAGTGCGTCTGCTTGGTAAAGTCTCGTAAAACTCTTCATATGCCATACTGTTTCCGTAGAAGCCGCTGTTTACGGCATACTCACACTCGTTTATCGTCTCAAGCACATACTTGTAATGTTCTTTGTATGCTCTTGCCGAAAGTTCGCCCATGCTCGCTTTGGCGTAGGCGGTAGAGGTATTATCGCTTTTAGTGTAGTACACGCTGTCAGTAACAAAAGTGCCCCTAATGTATTCGCCTTGAGGCGCAAAGAATCTAAAGTCATCAAGACTAACGGTGTCTTCTGTTTCTGCTATAGCTTCATATACCAAAGCCTCGGTTACACTTAAATAGTTGCCGTCGCCCGAAAAAGCAAAACGCACATATTTTGCGCTAACGGCATCTTCAAGAGCTTTTGTATAGCTTTGATATACGCCTGCATCGGCGTTTCTTACAACAATGTCGCCGCTTACGTCCAGAAAGTTTTCTCCGTCTGTACTAACAGACAACTTAAAATCGCCGCCTTTAAGCCCCAAATGGGTCGTACCGTTGTTGGCTACACCGTCCAAGGCTACGCGGTCAATGATTTTTTCTTCCCCAAGATCCACGGTTATATAATGGTTTCTGTCACATTTGGTTAAAACTATGCCTATTTCGCTTTCGGCAAAGCCTCTGCAGTCGTCTGTAACGCCGTCTACCAGCTTCACACCGTCATCGCTGAAAGAAGAAAAAATATAAGAAGCTGCGCTTCCGTCCGCAACCGATACGGTGTAGCTTTTGTTAAGAGCGATATTTTCCGCAACGTCAACGGTGGCGCCTGTTTCCGGCAGCTTGCTGTTCATGTACAGATTTTTACCGCACACAAGCATATCGTCGCTTTTAAAGCCATATAGTGCCGCAAGGGTAGGGTATATGTCATAAATCGTTGCAAAATTGTTGACCTTTGCCGCTTCTATCCCGTTGCCGAATATTATGAACGGAGTTTGATAAACTTGGTCATAGCTAAAGCTTTTGTCAAACAGCTCGGGATACTCTTTTGCGTACTCCGTAAATTTACCGTCAAGCTTGGGTGCTGTTCCGTAGATAACCACGGTAGGTGCTTTATCTCCCATTGCGGCTACCTCTTCAAGTAATGCGCCAATACCGCTGTCAAGGTTTGCGGCACAGCAAAGATAGCTGTTTAGACTGCGGTTGCCTTCAATGGCAACCCCCTCGGTGCTTTCCGGGATATATGGATACTTTATGCTGTCATTTTCTATGAATATAAAATCCTTTTCGCCGTTATCTTCAAAAAGATCATAAACATCGGGCAAGTTTTGCGCTATCCCCAGAGCCTTTGCCATACCGTCGGAACAGCTTACAGTACTACCGTATACTTTGTAGCCGTTATCCGCAAATAGCTTTGCAAGGCTGTGATACGCGGCATCTTCCTTGTATCCGTTTATGGGGGCATATAGTGAAGTCAGCATGGAATAAATGCCTTCATCCGCACCTTGTTGAGCGTAAAAGTTGCTGTAGTACATCCCCTTTTCCGCAAAGTCAGAAAGCGAAGGCATAACACCCGCATCCACAGCAAACGCCGCAGTGCTGTTAAGCTGTATCACAATAACGTCACCGTCAAGTATGGGCGCGCCTTCGTCTATATCATAGCCAAGGGAAAGCTTGCGTATATAGCTTTCTTCTTCTTTTGTAGGTTCTTCGTTGCTTTCTTCGTCAGAGACCGCATCTTCGCTGACTGCAAAGCTAATCTCTATGTCTTGTTCTGTAGTTGTCGAGTTGTTTGACTTTTTATCGTCCTTTTTTTCGCAGGCAACCGAAAACAGCATAACAGAAGCCAACAAAGCCGTCAAAAGCCTTTTGGCTGTATATTTCATCACTTTCTACCTCCGTCTTTTTATTTTTCGGAAACAAGTAAAGCGGGGCCAACCGCTATATTTGTGCCGTAAAGAGTATCGCCGCACATCAATCCCAGCTCTTCATCGTTGTTAAAGTTTACGGCTACACTGCAACCGCTGCCGATAAGCAGGTTGGTAAGTTGGTCTATATTTATGTTCTCACCGTAAACGAAGCAAACCGTGTTTCTGTCAGCTGAAAAACCGCCGCCGGTGCGCATGGTCTTGTTTTGATATACCGAGCCGGCTATGGAAACAGCCTTGCCGTTTTTTGCTATGATGTGTGCGGCAGAGACCATCTCGCTTACATTGTTGCGGTATATTTCTTCATATTCTCCGTAGGTGCATGCAAAAGGCTTGCCGTCGTTGTAAACTCCAAAGAATATACTGCCGTCGTTGCCCTTGGCTGTATACAGAACAGAACCGTCGCTTATTATCATGCCCTTGGGAACGTGTGTAGCCTTGTCGGTCTCGTTGGCAGCAAGGGCGGCAAGCACCTTTGCTCCATCGCTTTCGGCAACTTTGATCTGCCCCTCAAGGCTTTGTAGGCTACCGTCGGGCTTTATGCCGTAGGGGATAGAAGCCATAAGGCTGCATTTACTTAAATCTGCCGTAAGAATGTACGCTTTACTGTCTCCAAAGCTTAAGGCCCTTAAACTTAAACCGTCGGCAATATTTTCGGTGCTGTCCCCGTCAAAGCTCTCGCTGACCAAATCCATAGCGGCTTTTGCGTCGGCATCACTTACTGCACTGTACACCGGAAGCTCTCCG
This sequence comes from Eubacteriales bacterium, assembly GCA_045605905.1. Taxonomy (GTDB): domain Bacteria; phylum Bacillota; class Clostridia; order Oscillospirales; family CAG-382; genus SIG636. The sequence continues at coordinate 4,181 of JAZUQW010000107.1, read as the reverse complement.
CTGCCATTGGCACCGGATTCGATATCACCGCCTAAATTCGGCAGCATCCCTGTTGTTTCCGAAACGGTGCTTTCGGTACTTTTTGTTTCGGATTTGTCTTTGCTGCAACCACCTGCCATCAATGCGGCCGCAAGCATGAATATAATCAAAGTCTTTTTCATAATTTTAAAGCCCCCTAAAACTTTTACAGCTTAATACTCCTCGCCAAACAGTTGAGAATATTCAACAACATCGGTATACTTGTCAAACCCAGCGGGAATGTCGAAAAACAAAACCGCATCCTCGGGAAACTCACTGGTAAAAGCCTCATAGCTGGTTATTTCAACAATTTCTCCCGTCAAGGTGTTGTAGCGCTCATATCCGGCAAGCACATCGTTTTCATCAAAGTAATACCTTATCCACTCTGTATCAGACTCACTATAGTCCTCATATTCAAGCTCTTTACCCAAAAACAGGTCTACACCTGTACTTGAGCAGTGCTGATAATTACCTAAATACAAAATCTCGTCCGCAGTATAGGTATCGGGGGAGAGAAGTGTATAAGTTTCTTCTTCAAAATCCAGACCGTAAAGCTGTTTGCCGTCGCTGTAATAATACAGGTCGTCTCCATCAACTGCTTGATGCATATATATTTTCACACCGTTAAATGCGTATTCGATAATGTGTGTAGTGTATCCGTACGGAGAAAGCGTGTGCTGTTTTGTGCGTATGTACAGATGGTATTTATCCACCTTGTCAAAAACATGGAAAAGCTTTGTTTTGTTATAAGGAATCTCCAAATTCTCCTCCGGTCTGCTTTCTGCTTCCAAACCGGGTAGCTTGTCAGGTTCTGACACCACTGAAGAATCAGGCATCGGCTCCGCTTCGGATTCCTGCGGCTTTTTATCATCTGTTGCGCTTTCGGCAGCCCCGCCATTAGGCGTTTCGGTAACAGAAGAATTGTCGGTGTCGCCCTTTACGCTTTCGTCTTTTGAGTAATCGGTTACGAAAGCATTGTCGTTAACACTCTTTTTGCTTTCGTTCTTCGAGCATGCGGAAAAAAGCATTGCAGAAGCAAGCAAGGCACACAGTATTATAAGCCCGCGCTTTTTGCTGTTGTTAGTAGTATTTCTTTTCATAACAATTAAAACTCCTTAAAGTAGCCTTACATTATTTTAATATTAATTCTTTATTTTGTCAATATGCGCACATTAACTAATAGCATTTAAAAAACGGGGTATATTATTTTCTGTATTTGTCATTCTCAATAAATATGTTTTAAAAAAATTAAAGCCTGTCCTTTGCAATCTATTTTTACAAAAGTAAAAAAAGGGCTTGACAAAGCCAAGGACGGTGAGTATAATATTTACAGAAATATTTTCTTAACAAGGAGAAAAAACATGAAAAAGCTTTTAGTTATGCTTTTGGCAGTGTCTATGGTTCTTACCATGGCATTCTCTTTCGCAGCTTGCGGCGGCGAAGATAAGGAAGAAACTTCTACTCCCGCTGCTGACGACAAGGATCCCGCTCCCGTTGTGTCTGAAGATGCTCCCGTTGATGAGCCTTCTGAAGACGCCCCCGTTGAAGAGCCTTCTGCAGATGCACCCGTTGTATCTGAAGATGCTCCCGCAGTAGAAGACACTGAAGACGCTGTTGTTTCCGGTGATGTTTCTGCTGACGACGTTGTTTCCGGCGATGTTTCCGCTGACGATGTTGTTTCCGAAGAAGCTCCCATCGAGTCTGAAGATGCTCCCGTTGAAGAGCCTTCCGAAGACGCTCCCGTTGTAGAACCCGTTGAATCTGAAGATGCTCCCGTTGAAGAGCCTTCTGAAGATGCTCCCGTTGAAGAACCCAATCAGGGCGGTGAAGACACTGACACCGGTTCCAGCGATGGTTCTCCCGTAGTAGTTCCCGCAGGCAAGACCAACTATGCTGCAGGCGCTTCCTACACCATTTCCAGAAATATGACCGACACTGATGACGCGTCTCTCTTCCTTCCTGACGCTTCCGGCGGCACCACCTATGAATACTGGGGCGACTCTAACCGCACCAGACTCACCGACGGTATCACTGCTGCAGGCGCAGACATGGGCCCCAACGGCTCTCTCGAAGGCGTAACCGTTACTTTCGTTGGTACCAACCAAATTTTTGAATACGTTATCGACCTCGGCGCAAGCTACAGCGACATCAGCTCTGTTGTATTCTGCGGCGTACGTGATGGCGTAGCTAACGAAAACAACCGTGGCTTTGCAACCCAGACCACTATGATCTATGCAAGCGATACAATCGGCGCTTGGGGTTCTAAGCTTAACGCTACCTTCACCTCTGAAGAGTTGGAAGGCGCTCCCCTCATCAAGCATCAAAAAGATGAAACCAGCGAAAACGTAGAAAACTACACCTACACTTTCACTCTCGATACTGCAGCAACCGGCAGATATGTAAGAATTATTACTGCTTCTCCCGTATATTGCCTCCAGTTCGACGAAATCATGATTCTCAACTAATTCAAAGTTTAGTAAGAATTAAATAGTGATTTTAAAGCCCGGCCTTTATGGTCGGGCTTTTTGTGTTGTCGGGGTCCCCAAGAAGTCGTCAGACTTCTTGGGGTGATTGGTGTATTGTTTGTATATGATTTAGGGGGTGTTTATTAAACAGCCTTATATTGTTTTGCGCGCTTGGTTTTTGGCTATATAGGGTTGGTAAGTGGCTAACGACCTTATATTGTTTTTGCGCGCTTAATTTTTGATTATGCATGGGCAGCGCTTGTTGTTGTAGTAATTGGATAACTGCAAAACTGATTATGTGTTTAAAGCATAGGGTTAAATACGTTCCGTTGTGCAAAGTTTTTTCTCCACCACACATAGCAAGATATCCTACCGTCTGTTATAAATTATTAGTTTGACAAATGCAAAAACGCCCTTGGCAAAAACCAAGGGCGTTTTGTACTAATTTATTATTTAAGAATCTTTAAATAGTCAAGCACTGTTAGAACTATGCCGCAAATGATATATATTTCTACAATGGTACCAACAATACCAACTATAATGCCGATAACGGGAATCTTGCCAACCAACCAAAGCAACAGGCCGATTACGATTGCCGCAACCAAGTAGAAAGCGATTTTAATAACAAGTGCGCTAACGTCCTTTGCACCAAAAGAGATGGGAAACAGTTTTTTAAGTGCGTCCATAAATTAGTCCTTTCTTAACCAAAATGTCTACGCTAGTATTTTACAATTTTTAGCAGAAAATGTCAATGCACTTATTAAAAAAACAAAAACAAGTTTTCCCTAATGTCAATGCAGTGTAACGCTTATTCGGTTCTAAGCGCTACAACGGGATCTTTCTTGGCTGCTATTCTGGAAGGAATAAGCCCCGCAACAAATGTTAAGAACATACTTATTGCCACAAGAATAATACCGCCCATTACAGGGAGCTTGGAGATATTGCCTATCTCCGCAATACTGTTAATAATGATATTAACGGGGATATTAAGCAAAATCGTTGCACCTATACCCAAGGCACCTGCCACAAAGCCAACAATGAGGGTCTCTGCGTTGAAAACTCTTGCTATATCGCGTTTTGAAGCGCCCATTGCACGAAGTATGCCGATTTCTTTTGTGCGTTCCAGTACGGAAATATAGGTTATTACGCCTATCATTATAGAAGATACAACAAGCGAGATGGACACAAAGGCGATAAGCACATAAGAAATAGCGTTTATTATTGTACTAACCGAGGAAAGCATTACCTCGAGTATATCGGTGAACATAATTTGTTCTTCTTCTGCCTTCCCTTTGTTGAACTCATCAATTTCGCTTTTGATTACGTCCTTTGCTTCAAAATCAACGGGATAGAGGTTTATGGATATAGGCGTGTCAAAATCAACTGAACCAAACAGTTTCATATTCTCGTCATAGCTTGCTTCTGTAGTTTCTGCCGCCGCACTCATATTGTTCATAATAGCGCCAAATGCCTTTGCGGTCTCTTGGTCAAGCATTATGATAAAATTTATCCAATCGTTTATATCATCGGAAGTTATAATCTTTTTTAATTGTGCGGTTTGATTATCGTTAAGATTTAATTGAGCAGCTAACGCTCCTGCCATTTCTTCAGGGTTAATGTTTGTGTTTGGGGTATTTACAGAGGGTTTTTCTTGCTTTACAAAGGGCTTGCCGGTGGTAATGTCCATATCCGGATTTT
>JAZUQW010000106.1:0-2416 GCA_045605905.1 Eubacteriales bacterium | reverse complement strand
GCGAGACCGGCGCGGGCAAAAGCATTGTTATAGATGCTATCTCCCTGTTGTGCGGCGGCAGAAGCGATAAAGAGCTGATACGCAGTGGGGAGAGCTATGCCTTTGTGGAGGGCTGTTTTGAGGACTTTGATGAAGAAACGCTTATAAAAATGGAGGAGTTGGGGGTACATCCCGATGAGGACGGCGCACTGTATTTAAGCCGCAGGGTTGCCGCTGATGGCAGAAGTAGTGCCAAAATAGGGGATAGACAGGTGCCTTCCTCTCGCTTAAGGTCGGTAGCAGAGCTGCTTATAAACATTCACGGCCAGCAGGATACCTTGTTGTTGGCTGACCGCAACCGTCATCTGCCCCTTATAGACAGCTACGCGGGCAACGGGGATGTTTTGGCAATCTATGCTGACCGCTACAACCGTTATACCGAGCTTTGCAAGCGTTTAGAGCAGGTTAAAGAGACTGCCTCCGATGCCGCTTTCCGCAAAGAGATGCTGGAGTATAAGCTTCAAGGACTTAACAAGGCGCAACTTAAAGCCGGGGAGGAAGAACGCCTGCTTGCGGAAAGGCTACGCCTTAAAAGTGCCGAAAAGATTTCCTCTGCGGCGGCAGAAGCCTACGGTCAGCTTTACGGCGAAAGCCACTCGGCAGATGAGCGACTGTATGCCGCCATAAACGCCGTTGAACGGATAAAGGACGCCCTGCCTGAAGGGGCAGAGCTGCTTGAACGGCTTGACAGCGTCAAGTGCGAGATAGACGATATTGCCGATACTTTGCGTTCTGCCGCGGAGATAGATGCAGATTCCGCCGCGGAAAAGCTTGACAAGGTGGAGGGTCGCCTTGAGACTATATCGGTCTTAAAACGCAGGTTCGGCACCGATTTTGAAGGACTGCTTACCGCCCGTGACGGCTTGCTTAAAGAGCTGGCGGAGATAGAGGGCGGCGATGCATTAATAGAAGATTTAGAAGAAGAAAAGCGTATGGCGTACGACAGCTTAAAGGACGCCGCCGCCCACTTAAGCGCGGGCAGAAAAGCGGCGGCTACACGGCTGCAGACCGAGCTTTCCGCCTGCCTTGCAGAGCTGGATATGCCCTCGGTAACCATAAAAGCTCGAATAATGCCCAAAGCCCCCGCACCGGATGGCTGTGACGAGGTGGAGCTGCTTATATCCGCCAACGCAGGCGAGGAGCCAAAGCCCCTGTCAAAAATCGCATCGGGCGGCGAGTTGGCAAGAATTATGTTGGCATTTAAGACCGTTACCGCAGATGCGGCGCCTACAGGCACCATGGTCTTTGACGAGATAGACACAGGTATTTCCGGCAAGACCGCACAAAAAACAGGCGTTGCACTAAAAAAGCTTACCTACAAGGGCACTCAAGTGTTTTGCGTAACCCACTCCGCGCAGATAGCCGCTTTGGCAAACACCCATCTTTTAGTGCGTAAGCGCAACGAGGAAGGCAGGACCTTAAGCCTTGTAAAGGCATTGGATAAAGAGGGCAGAATAGATGAGATTGCCCGTATAATCGGCGGGATCGATGTGGGCATTGCCGCAAGAAGCGCTGCCGAAGAGTTGATTTCACAGGCGGAAAAGCTATGAAAGTAAAACTTGTCTCTGCGGTACTTGTAAATGCGGCATGGCTTGGATTTATATTCTCTAACTCCTTAAAGAGCCGCGCAGACTCGGCAAACCAAAGCGAAGGGGCAGAGGGGTTTCTGCGCCGCGTGCTGACCGCCTTGGGCTTTGAAGGAGATACCGAGGCTGTGGCAGAGGTGGTGGTGCGCAAGGCCGCCCATGTTTTCGAGTTTTTTGTGCTGTGCCTGCTTGTTTATTGGCTTGTGGCACAGCTTTTGAAGGAAAACCGCAAAGCTTTGTGTATTTCAGCGCTTGTTTCTGTTTGTTCGGCAGCGGTAGATGAAAGCTTGCAGCTTATATCAAAGCGCGGCGCTTCCGTAAAGGACGTGATTATTGACTCCATAGGCGTTGCCTTGGCGGTGGTTTTGCTTTGCTTTGTAAAACGAATAAAGGATAAAAGGTGTTGTCAATAGACAGCACCTCAAGTTGATGACAAACCTTGTCATCAACTTGGCAGACTGTTGAGAAAGAGTACTCACACCACCCCATTGCTCACTTCGTTCGCAACGGGGACCCCGCGAGACGAACCGAGGCGAAAACTGTACTTGGTACTGCGAGCCGAGGTTCGTTTTGAACGAAAAACAAAGACAAATTGCAGAAAATCGGGGCGAACCCCCGATTTTCTTCTTTAATATGATTGATATTATTCATTTTTTCGTGTTCTGTGCCTTAGTCAGCGGTCTGTGGTGCTATCAGCAAAAGAGGGAAAATACAATTCGTTAATTCAAACTTGTCTTTGATATAATTTCTTCATAGCTCTTTGGAGCGGTATCACCTTTTATGTAGTATGT
>JAZUQW010000105.1:0-2006 GCA_045605905.1 Eubacteriales bacterium | reverse complement strand
AATTGTAGAAAATCCAGGGATGTCCTCCCTGGATTTTCTACTTTAGAGCAACTGTATTCTATTATTTTTCGTGCTCTGTGCCTTTGTCAGCGGTCTGACGGCAGGCATAAGCCTGCCGTCATTTTTAGTTGTGGTGATTATTGTTTTAGGTTAATAAGTTGTTTAATTATTTTGTCATACGCCTTTTTGCTTATGGCCCCATCATCAAGCAAAGCTTTGAGTTTTATTATTTCAACGGCTATATCGATTTGATTTGGTTTGTTCCTTTCCGCAACGAGCTTGTTAATACACTTTAAAACCTTGTCACGGTTAGATACAAGTAAATAGCTTATTTTATACGACGGAGTTGAAACAAAAAGCCCTTTATAGTGATTTGTGCCTATGGCTGTTACAGAATCCAAAGGCAATTCAATCCGTTTTCCGAAAAGGGTTGTTCCGTACAGAAATTCCTTTGTAACCGTAAGGGTCATTTTAGAGATAACGACCCAAGCGATTGTACCCACTGCAAAAACAGCCAATCCTACCAATATGGCTCTTGCCACATCCTCGGTGAGACTGTCTGCAACATAGCTCCAAGCATATCCGGCGGCAGAATTATAGTTTTCAAGTATATTTTCTTCCTCCGGCAATAGGTTTACACCCTTTTCGTATTTTTCAACTATATCCTTGTATATTTGAGAGTTGGTAGCGATATCGCTGATCTCTCCAAATAGCGACGGGAAAATCATTAATATTGCAAACAATGCAAAGCTAATGCCGCCAATCCAAGAAAAAAAGCGTTTTTTGTCATATGTTTCGGTTTTTATAATGGCTTTTACTTTTGTCATATCAATGGCTATTTATACCTTCTTTATTTGAACGGCTTTTGAATGATGGGAGAAACCTTTTTGTAAACAACCGTTGCAACGACAGAGCATATAACACCCTTCAGTAGGTTAAAAGGAACTGTTGCAAACAAAATTAGAGTCCATAAGCTATCAATACTTTTGTTTACTTTGTTGCCCATCCCTATAATCGCTTCCATTGGCATACCCATAAAATGGGAAAAAGCCGGGATAAGCACATAGTAGTTTATCAACGCACCGACTACGCATAATGAAAGCGTGCCGATAATCATGCCAACAATAGCGCCGCGCAAAGTCTTATGCTTTTTGTATATTATTGCCGCAGGTAATACAAAAGAAACACCGATGGCAAAATTTGCGGCTTCGCCGACAAAAGCCGTAGCCGTGCCGTTTATCAGCAGGTTAAGCAATATCTTTACAAGCTCGGTCAAAACCCCCGCCAAAGGACCCAAAGCAAAGCCGGAAATAAGCACCACTATTTCGCTTAAATCCAGTTCATAAAAACTTGGCGCAAAAGGTAAAGCAAATTCAAACAGCATCATTAGCGTGGCTATTACGCCGAGGATTGAGATTTTTGCAATGTACGCAACGTTGTCTTTTTTCATAGTCTTACCCCTAAAAATAAAAATAACCCGAAAAAGCCGCAAAAAGCTTTTATCGGGTGCAAAAAAGTGCCGCAAAACGGCAAAACCAAAAACTTCTCTCATCCGGACTGTAACCGTTGGTTTCGGAATTACACCGAATCGGCACAAGCGCAGGCCTGTGTTCGCGGACTGTACCGCCAGTAGGGAATTGCACCCCGCCCCGAAGCTCTTTATGGTATTATAATATCACATTGCAGGCGATATGTCAACACACAAATAGGTAAACAAAAAACTAAAAAACTATTGCTAAAAGAAAATGCAAGTGATATAATAAAAGTGTATATCTGAAAGGCGGAAAACAGGATGGAAAACGAAAAGAAATTGACGTTTAAACAGTATATGATATTGGCGTGGTCCTCTGTGGCTCTATTTGTTGCGTTGTTGAACTTTAGTACTGTTTTGGATTACGCTGCAGCTTTATTCAGTTATTTGACTCCGTTGTTTGTTGGTGCGTGTATGGCGTTTATAATCAATATCCCCATACGCGGCTTTGAAAAGCTTTTTGCGTGGGTTCAGC
>JAZUQW010000104.1:0-4116 GCA_045605905.1 Eubacteriales bacterium | reverse complement strand
CTCCACCGCCGACAAGGTATGCGAATCGCGCAGTTGGAAACGCAGCGGCAAAGACGTGGTTTTGGTGTTGGGCAGCGGCCCTATACGCATAGGTCAGGGCATAGAATTTGACTATTCCTCGGTACACTCTGTGTGGACTCTTAAAGAAATGGGATACGAGGTAGTTATAATCAACAACAACCCAGAGACCGTATCCACCGACTATGATACTGCCGACAGGTTGTATTTTGAGCCTCTTTGCCCCGAAGATGTTATGAATATAATACAGGTGGAAAAGCCTGTGGGCGTAGTGGTTGCTTTTGGCGGACAGACCGCTATAAAGCTTACAAAATTCCTTGATGAAGCGGGTATACCTATTCTCGGTACCTCTGCCGAGGGAATAGACCTTGCTGAAGACAGAGAACGCTTTGACGCTTTGCTTGAAAAAATAGGCGTAAGCCGCCCGAAGGGTAAAGGCGTGCTTACCTTGAAGGAAGCCCTCTCCGCCGCAAACGAGCTTGGCTACCCTGTATTGCTTCGCCCCTCTTATGTTATCGGCGGTCAAAATATGAAGATTGTCCACGACGACAGCGAGGTTAAGCTGTATATGGACCGTATACTTAAACAGGGCATAGAAAACCCCGTTTTGGTGGACAAGTATATGATGGGGACCGAGCTGGAGGTTGACGTTATCTCCGACGGCGTAGATGTGCTTATACCCGGTATAATGGAACACATCGAACGCGCGGGTGTACACAGCGGTGACTCTATCGCTGTATATCCACCCTACAGCCTTAACGACAGGATGACGGCAAAGATAACCGAAGTTTCTGAAAAGCTTGCCCTTGCTTTAGGTACAAAGGGCCTTGTGAATATACAGTATTTGATCTATCAAAACGAGCTGTTTGTTATTGAAGTAAATCCCAGGGCATCCCGTACCATACCATATATCAGTAAGGTTACGGGCGTACCCATGGTAAACCTTGCATCCCGCGTTATGCTGGGCAAACGGCTTAAGGATATGGGCTACGGAAGCGGACTTTACCATACCCCGCCCTATTTTGCGGTTAAGGTGCCTGTGTTCTCCTTTGAGAAGCTGACAGGCGTTAACGCTTATCTGGGGCCGGAAATGAAATCCACCGGTGAAGTGCTTGGTATAGGCAAAACCGTGGAGGAGGCCTTGTTTAAAGGGCTTACTGCCGCAGGATTTAGCATTAAGCATCCCTTTGGTGCGGATATCGGCTTTTTTATCAGCGTGGACAGCCACGACCTGCTTGAGGTTGTTGGCATAGCTAAAAAAATAAGCGACCTTGGCTTTTGCATATACGCCACCCCCGAAACCGCCCAAAGTATAGAAAGCTTGGGCATTGAAGTCAACAGAGTTAAAAGCATTAGCAAAAATGATGACTTTTATCCGCTGTTAGAGTCGGGCAAGATAAGCTATATTCTTTACACAGGCGCCCTTCTTGACTCTACCGTAGAGCAGTATATAGCCATGCACAGGCGGGCACTTCAGCTTTCGGTGCCCTGCTTTACCTCGTTAGACACGGCAAACGCCTTGGCTGACAGTATAGCAAGTCGATTTAATCAGCAAAATACCGAGTTGGTGGATATAAACAACCTGCGCGAAAAGCGCGAGGAGCTTTGTTTTGCCAAACTGCACGCCACGGGTGACGATTATATATTTATCGAGAATTTTGACGGCAGAATAAGCTGTCCCGAATCGCTATGTATGACTCTGTGCGACAGACACACAGGTATTGGCGGCTACGGAATAGTGCTTATCGAAGCTTCAACAGTTGCCGATGCTAAAATGCGCGTGTTTAACCGTGACGGCTCTATGGGTACAATGTCGGGTAACGGTATACGCTCTATGGCGAAATACTTATACGACAACGGACTTGTAAAAGACGAAGAGATGACCATAGAAACCACAGTAGGCATTAAGCGCGTTAAGGTGTATACACGCGGCGGTAAGGTATCTTCTGCCGAGGTGTATATGGGCATGCCCTTATTAGATGCATCGCAGATTCCATGTACGCTCAAGAAAGGCAGCATAATCAACTGCCCTACCGTGATAGGCGGCACAGAGTATAATATAACCTGCGTTAATGTGGGCAACCCCAACTGCGTAATATTCTGTGACAGGGTAGACCCCTTGGATTTGGAGCGTTTAGGGCCTTTGTTTGAAAACGCTTCCATATTCCCTCAACGCACCAACACCGAGTTTGTCAGAGTGGTTAACCCCACCACCCTTAAGATGCGCGTTTACGAGCGCGGCAACCGCGAAACATATGCTTGCGGCACAGGCGCCTGCGCGGCGGTGGTTGCGGCCGTGGAAAACGGATATTGCAAAAAGGATACTGATATTACCGTTAAGGTAAAGGGCGGCGACCTTGTTGTGAGATACAGCGACGACGGCGTTACCCTTACGGGTAATACGGTTCTTGTTTATGAAGGCAAGACCTTCTTTTAACCTTAAAAGCAAGGGATGTGTATTATGGGTACTGATTTGAATATAGGCTTTGCAAAAAAAGGCAAACGCAATCTTATAAGCGACGTAGGCGGCGTTACCGTCGGTCACGTTACCATTAAAGGCGAGGACATAAACACGGGTGTTACGGCAATACTGCAACACAGCGGAAATATGTTTACCGAAAAAGTTATAGGTGCGGTACACGTTATAAACGGCTACGGCAAATCTACAGGGCTTATGCAGGTGGAAGAGCTTGGCACCATAGAAACCCCTATAATTCTTACAAACACACTCTCTGTGGGCACGGCATCAACAGGGCTAATACGCTATATGATGGAGGCAAATTCCGAAATTGGAGGAAAACACGGCACCGTAAACCCCTTGGTCTTTGAGTGCAATGACGGCGGACTTAACGATATACGGGGCTTGCATATTAAAGAGTCCCACGTTACAGAGGCGATAGAAAACGCCTGTGCCGACTTTGAAGAGGGCGCAGTAGGCGCAGGCACCGGGATGAGCTGTTTTGGCCTTAAGGGCGGAATTGGCTCTGCATCCCGCTTGGTAAAGTTGGATGGAGATGAGTACACCCTTGGTGCATTAGTGCTTACCAATTTTGGCTCTATGGAATATTTTCGCATTGACGGCAAAGCGGTAGGCGCAGATATAAAAGAAGCCTTAAAGGCAAAAAGTGAGCCTGACAAGGGCTCGGTAATAGTGGTGCTTGCCACAGATGCACCCGTCAACGAGCGACAGCTTAAAAGGCTATGCAAGCGGGCAGCGGCAGGTCTTGCAAGGGTAGGCTCTTACTACGGCAACGGAAGCGGTGATGTTGTTGTAGGATTCAGCACTGCCCACAGATTGCCCCATGTCAGCCACAAGGAAGTTTTTGACAGCAAGCGACTTTTTGAAAACTCTCTTGAAAAGCTGTTCCCGTTGGTAGTTGAGACGGTGGAGGAGGCAGTTTTAAGCTCTATGCTTCACGCCGAGACCACAAGCGGCAAGGGTAAGACCCGCTACAGTCTTAAAGAGTTTATGTAAAACCACCCCGACGATTAAAGGAGGCGTACAAACACGCCTCCTTTTGTTGTCAGTATCCCCAAGAAGTCTGCCGACTTCTTGGGGTGATTTTTTCTAATATTGATAAATCCTTATATCAAACATTTTGCCACAAGCAAAAATCTGTGGGGCTGACTTCTATATCGGAAAAGTCCCCACCTTTTATGCGTCTCTGCCCGCCACGATTGTATAAGCTGCATTTTATTCGTGGTATCACGGTTTTTGTATTCGTATTCTAAAAGTAAAAATATAATAGATTGCTAAAAATATTATGGATATAAGTGTTATAAACAGACACATTTCACCTTGTTAAATCCCATGTTTTATGCTAAAATAATATAGGATACGAAAAATATTGGATTTGTTATATAATTGATACATTATTTTGGGGCAGGTGAAGTGGATTGAAGGAATTGTGGGGAAAAACGCGTGAAGCTTTGGTTTCGGCATTGCCTATAACCTTGCTTGTTTATTTGGTTGCACTTCTGCCCGGTTTTTCTTTCAACCGTTGGGAGTTAACGAGCTTTACAATAGGTGCGGTTTTGCTGATTTTGGGCATCGGTCTTTTTAATCTTGGTGCAGATATCGCTATGACACCTATGGGG
>JAZUQW010000103.1:0-2130 GCA_045605905.1 Eubacteriales bacterium | reverse complement strand
TACGGTGCAGGCGGCGGCACAAGCAAATACACCCTTGACATTGCAAAAAACATAAAAGAGCTTTATGGGGTGCCCACCTTGGCACACCTTACTTGTGTATCCTCTACCAAGGCAACGGTAAATGAAAAGATACGTCAAATTAAAGATGCAGGCATTGAAAACATTATGGCGTTACGTGGCGATATACCCGCAGGGCTTGAGGATGCCGACCGCAGTGATTGGGACTATAAGCATGCCATTGATTTGATTTTGGAGCTTAAAAAAGAAAACCCCGATTTTTGCATAGGCGGCGCTTGTTATCCGGAAATCCACCCCGAAAGTGCTAACCAAAAAGAAGACATACTGCATCTTAAAGAAAAGGTTGATGCGGGTTGTGAGTTTCTTACCACACAAATGTTTTTTGATAACAACTTGCTTTATAACTTCCTGTATAAAATACGTGAGGCAGGCATAACCGTCCCTATTATTCCCGGTATAATGCCCATAACCAACGCAAACCAAGTGGCACGTGCCATAAAGCTTTCGGGGTCGTTTATGCCCCAGCGGTTTAAGAGCTTGGTGGATAAATTCGGCAACAATCCCGATGCTATGAAACAGGCAGGCATAGCTTATGCCACAGACCAAATCATAGACCTTTATGCCAACGGAATAAACAATGTACACGTATACTCCATGAACAAGCCCGACGTTGCAGCAAAAATTCAAAGCAACCTGTCGGATATACTTGGAAAATGAGCGTTATTACGGTTTTAGACCTTATTCCCAACCCAGACTACTGCGAAAAAGAAGTGCTACGCTATGCCGGCTGTAAAGAGCCAAAGGATGAGCTGTGCGCCCTTATAAAAAACTGTTACGACCAACTTAAAGATAAGCTTACATACAAAATATGCTACCGCGTGTTGGAGGTTTCGGTTAAAGACGGCGTTTGCGATTTTGGCTGTTTCGATGTGCGCTCCGACGGATTGGCGGGCAACCTTAAGGGGTGCAAAAAAGCACTTGTTTTTGCCGCTACCATAGGGGTGGAAGTTGACAGAATTATTGGAAAATATAACCATATATCCCCTGCCTCGGCGCTGTTTATGCAGGCGCTTGGGTCTGAACGAATTGAAGCGCTGTGTGATCTGTTTTGCCAAACCTTGAAAAAGCAGTACAACACAAAACCCCGCTTTAGCCCCGGCTATGGAGACTTGCCTTTAGAGGTTCAACGCAAGGTGTTTGATGTATTGGAGTGCAGTAAGTACATAGGTTTAAGCCTTAACGACAGCTTGCTTATGTCACCCTCCAAGTCGGTAACGGCATTCGTGGGGGTTTGTGAAAAAGAGGTGAAAGAATGACATTTTCGGAATATCTAAATAAAGGCAAGGTTTATCTCGACGGCGGTATGGGGACCTTGCTTCAAGCCCGCGGACTTAAGGCTGGTGAACATCCGGAGTTATGGAACATAACCCACGGCGAAATAATAAGCGAAATACACAAGGCCTATTACGATGCCGGTAGTAACGTAGTTTGCACCAACACCTTTGGGGCAAACTTGCTTAAGTTTGATAAAGAGACCCTTTGTGAAATCATAAAAGCGGCAGTAAATAACGCAAAAAAAGCAAGAACGGCAAGCCAAACGCCCCACCAAAAGTTTATAGCCCTTGATATAGGACCAACAGGCAAGCTTCTTAAACCCTTGGGTGACCTGGACTTTGAGGATGCCGTAAAAGTGTTTGCCGAGACAGTAAGAATCGGGGCTGACTGCGGTGTTGACCTTATAATTATAGAAACGATGAACGATTGCTACGAGACAAAAGCGGCATTGCTTGCGGCAAAGGAAAACAGCACCTTGCCGGTTATGGTCTCTAACGCATACGGTGAAAACGGCAAGCTTATGACCGGTGCAACCCCTGCCGCCATGGTGGCGATGCTGGAGGGGATGGGCGTATGCGCCTTGGGTGCAAACTGCTCTTTGGGGCCGAAGCAGCTTGCAGGCGTGGCAGAAGAGCTGTTTGCAAACGCATCTGTCCCCGTTCTGCTTAAGCCTAACGCAGGTCTGCCCAAAGAGTCGGACGGTAAAACCGTATTTGATGTAGCCCCCGCCGAGTTTGCTGCACAGCTTGCGCCGCTTATGGAAAAAGGGCTAAAGCT
>JAZUQW010000102.1:0-2694 GCA_045605905.1 Eubacteriales bacterium | reverse complement strand
GAAAACTGTAGATTGCTACTGTGAGCCGAGGTTCGTTTTGAACGAAAAAAACAATAAATTGTAGAAAATCCAGGGATGTCCTCCCTGGATTTTCTACTTTAGAGCAACTGTATTCTATTGTTTTTCGTACTCTGTGCCTTTGTCAGCAGTCTGAGCGAAAGGAAAATCCTTTCGCTCTTTCTATTCTCTATTGGTCTGCTTCCTCTTCGTCTTGGGAAATAAGCGCATCAAAATAGCTGTTATCATCAATATCAACAGAGTCGTCTGCACTGTTTACAGGAAAACTGTCAATCAAGAGCGCATCAAATTTAAGGATCTGTGCCGCATCAAGACTGTCAACGGTTCCGTCACCGTTTACATCGACAGCCATAAGTGAATCTGCATCAAGCTCAATAAGCATAGCATCATATTTAAGAACCTGTGCCGCATCAAGGCTATCAATGTATCCGTCGCCGTTAACGTCACCGTAAAGCACGTCCGTAACTATATCGGAAGAAACGTTATCGGATGTATCGTTGTCTTCAACAGACACATCGTCAGAGGTTACACCATCATCGGAAGCATCAACGCTTTCGGAAGGCTCGTTGCCGTCGGCGGGCACGCTTTCTTCAGATGAAACGTCCTCGGAGGGTTCAATATCCTCGGAACTCACTTCACTTTCAGAGGGTTCATCCGGTTCTTCCGGTTCAATACAGCCTTCAGAGCCGTAAGCGGCGATTTCGTCAAGCTGAACGATATAGCCTCTGGAGCCATTGGCTCTAAGGGTGTTGAGGATTATTCTCATCCCAACAACATTTTCTACGGGTGCATTGAATGTAGCGGTTATGTTGTAGAATTGGTTGTAGTTGGTTACGCCATTATCCTCTGTGTGTTGAGGTGCGTTTTCTATTGCTTCTTCGGTTATAGTTATTTCCATGGGTTGATAAGAGATACCGTCGGTGGAAACATAGATAGAAGCCACGTTACAGTGTCTGTTAACAGAATTAAGTTCTGTTACCTTGCGGGCGCCTTTAATAACTACAGAAGCAATTTCTCTGCCGCCGTTAAGGGTAAAGTCTATAATGTTCTCCTGGTTTGTACCGTTAAGCTCAACGGTTATATTAGCTGTACCGCCGGGAGTCATAGCCTCGGGGTCACGTACGATACCGTCGGTAAGGAGCGTGTTATCAGAGTCTTTACAGCTACCTTGGAATCCGTTCATTGCGGTGTAGGTGTAGCTTTCCCCAAGCAATCTGTTACCGCCGTAAACAGGGGTGTAACCGCTATCGTTGCCGCCGTCTTCAATACTGCTGTCATCTTCGGGCTTTGTTGCATATATTGCGGATATTATTTTTTCCTCGGTTATCTTGGTGTAAGGAGCGCTCCAACCCACAAAGATCAAGCCTTCCAATTCGGGTGCTTCGGGAGGAATAGCGTCTGTACCGTGAGAAACGGTTTGTGTTTCTAAAACAGTGCCGCTCATAGAGTTGAATGTTACGGTATAGGTGGGAACAGTAACGGTAAAGCTACCTACCGCTGTACTACTGTTGCCGTTATATACGGTAACTGTAGCGTCGTTGGGAACAGCCTGCCAACTCTTAAGCGTTTTCCCCTGTTGATCGGTAACAACGATTTTTGCATTTATAATGCATTCATCAAGCTCTTCAACAGTAACACCTTCGGGGAAGTTAGCTTTTCCACCTGCAACGGAAATTCCTTTGCCGGGTGCGTAAACTATACCTTCGGGGATGGTTTCGTTAAAGTTTGCAGATGCAATTGGGCGGATAATGTTGCTGTTGATTCTATCTAATGTAAGGATGTTGCCTACGTTGAAGGACTTATCGCAAACAAGCACAGCCTCATAGTTTTCGTTTTCTATCCAATTGTGATAATCGGTATAGGTTGCAGCAACTGTGTAGAAGTCGTCATTATCACTGTCCAAAGAGTAGATGTACATTCCTTCAAACAGGGCAGGGGGTATATCAGACAATACTGCGGTGGAAGTAAGTGCCTTAAACTGCTCTCTTGTATAGAAAGCTGAAGCGCCGTTCCAACCTTCGGGCTCGATTTCTACAGGGAGATAACCAACGCCGCCTTCACGAGTGCCACCGCAAATAAAGGTTGCATCGGAAAGGTCAACCCATGTGGCAATACCCGCGCCAAGTACAAGACCGTAGTTCATATATGTGTCATAAACATACATGGTATAGTCAGTAAAGTCGATCTTTGCTTCGCCGTATTCGGCAGAGGGGGAAGAGCAAACCTTTTCGGGCCCGTTAAGCTTGTAGTAACCAACCTGTGCGGCAGGCGCCTTCTCTCTCTTGGGAACGGTGAAGCTATCGTAACGGTAATAGGGGGTAGTGCCAAGCATTTCGTATACAAGGCAATTAAAGGTAAGGCCGTTTTCGTCAACGTCTATAACAAGACCGCCAACGGTAGTGCCGCCTGCAGAATATTGCTTTACAGCAAAACCGGATGCATCATACGCATCGAAGTTTTGAGGTCTGGAAAGACAGGGTGCCTGAATGATATAAGTGCCTTTGCTGGGGTCGGTGCTTACAGCGCCGTCATAAATGGGGTTGGTGCGCAAATAAACGTGGTTGTCACCTGCAAGGTACATATCCACGCCGTATTTATCAAAGAAATCGCCAAAGTAGTCATAGTCTACAGCGCCGTAGTCTCTAAAAGCACCGCCGCCGCCGTTAACAAGGTTAA
>JAZUQW010000101.1:0-5570 GCA_045605905.1 Eubacteriales bacterium | reverse complement strand
ACAACCGATCCCGAAAAGGGTACTTATATCCTCCAAGCGCCCGCTATAACTAATGTGTCTACCTATCCTACATATACAGGTGCTAAAGAACCTTACGGTGTTTCCAGATACTCCTCTGCCGACTACGTTGGTGCGTTTGTAATAGACGTTGATAGCACAGGTATGCACTTTAAGCTTGGCATAGGCTCCGGCACGGGCGCTAATATGACTACCTACGAAACCTTTACTATCCCCAAGAAGACCCGTTACAGTGATGCTATGACAGGTATTTATACTGCTGCAAGCCAGTACACCGTTAGAGAGACATCCGATGCTTCTGCACAGGCTCTTACTACCATCCCCGCAGGTACAGTATTTGAGGTTACCGAAGGTAACGGCCAATGGGGTAGAGTTCGTTATAACGGCTACACGGGTTGGGTAAATCTTGGCGGAATTGCTCCCACCTATTATACCGCTAATGTAAGCACTCCCGAACAGTTTGAAATTTCCAATGTTAACGTTGGATATGCTTCTTCTCACTTACTGGATGCATACACCCCCGCATACGGCGCTACCATTGCTAACGGCGGTTGGAAGTTCAGCGGCAATGTTACCGTAACAGGTGTCAGAGACAGCACGGGAGCGTACAAGGTAACCGCCCACGATACAAGCGGGAACGACAAAAACACCACTGCAATTCCCGCAAACGGCTGTGTATTCCTGATAAATAAGAGCTATGCAAAGTACAACGAATTTATGGCAGCTTTAGCTGTTGGCAGCTATTTCACTTTAGACTCTAACCGCATTACGGTTTACACGGCAGACCCCGGTGAAGCTAACACAACACCCGTTATCCCCGGTGACGAACCCGAAGAGCTTGTTCTTAAGGAAGGTTCTTCCTACACCAAGGGTACTTATATTAAGAATGTTGCAACCACAACAAAGGTGGCTGACTTTACAGCTCAATTTGATAACACCACGCTTAAGGTGTTTGACATTAACGGTGCAGAGGTGGCAAGCACATCCGTTGTTGGCTCCGGCTTTACGGTTAAATGCTTTGATACCGCAGGGAACGAAACCGACAGTTGTGTAATTATAGTAGTTGGTGACGTTAACGGTGACGGTAGTTGCTCTACTACCGACTGCCTTGCTGTAAGAAAAGTTATTAGTGGTGATGCTGACTTCACCGGCCACTATGCAGCGGCAGGCGACATCAGTTTTGATGACTATATCAGCACAACAGACCTTGCAATCTTCATGAGATTGCTTAAGGGCGAATAAAGCTTTTACAATTACCAAAAAGCTTGACGGCTTTTTGAACAGGCACAAAGTAACGAGGGCGAGAATCGCCCTCGTTTTTTTTGCACAAAAAACCTTGTGTTTTTGTCTAATTTGTATGTATTTTTTCTTGACAGTGCGGCACTTGTTTGGTATAATTCATATATTAAATGAAGAAAGCAGACAAAGCATCTGCAGAAAGGTAGGTTTTTCTATGAAAAAACTGTTAGCCATCCTTCTTACCTTGGCAATATGTATCCCCTGCTTCAGTTCCATCAGCTTCCCCGTTTCTGCTGAAGTTTCTGAACATGTGTATATGATTGTCACCAACCCCGGCGAAAATATGGACACCCAAATGAACATCAGCTGGCATTCCGATTTTACTTATACCGATTGCTATGTTGAGTACACCACAGCCGACGATACCGCTTTTGCAAAAGCAGTAAGAGTAGACGGCAGTTATGATGATGACGACTATTTGTGGTTTATGGATAGATCCACTACCATTGCCATCGGTCCCGATTATCACACAACTCCTTTCCTTAACTACGGGGCTGAACTTACCGGGCTTACACCCGACACCGATTATATCTACAGAATTTGCGACGGTGAAGGTGCTTATTCCGAAACTTATGCATTCAAAACCGCAGGTCAGGATGAATTTTCCATTCTTTGGCTTTCCGATATGCATTTAAGCAATGACTCTAACAAGGCTAAAAAATACAAGTCCTCCATCGACTATGTAAGCGGCCTTGCAGAATATGACATCGGTCTTTATTTCAACACCGGTGACGTTGTTTCCAGCGGTGACAGATACGGCTTTTGGCAGGAGCTTTATGATTACGACATCATTAAAAACTGCACCTATGCCGCAACCGTCGGCAACCACGACCTTTTCGACAGTATGATGGATGATGACCCCAACTACACAAAGTTCTGGGCTTCTTCCGAGTATTTCCGTATCACTGCAAATTATCCCGATAACGGCTATTCTCAATCCTCCGGCAGAATAAACAATTATCTTTCTACTTTTGGTTATTCCGCACATTCCAGCAAGACCGCCAATGCTTTGTTTACAGTTGAAGACGGCGCACTTGCAGGTAAAAAGATAAGCGGCGCACAAGAAAACCTTGACGGTAGATCATATTGTTTTATCTACAACAGAATTTTGTTTATCGTATTTGACTATTATGCAATGACCTATAACTCTGAAATAGGCAACGCTTTTAATTGGGCATACGAAGTTATCGAAGCAAACAAGGGCAACTACGATTACCTGTTTGCGGCAGAACACCTTAACATTTTCTGGGGCCAAGACGGTACCAGCCGTGATGGTTACTATGAACGTTACCAAAACTTCCTTGATACCGCTAATGTTGACGTGTTCTTCTGTGGTGACAACCACATTTATTTCCGCTCTAACTCTTTGGTTGCAGGTCAGCCAAATACCGACCCCGAAAAGGGCACCTATTTCATGCAGGCACCCGCTATAACCAACACCTCTACCTACCCCGATTACACAGGTGCGGTTGGCGTTGGCGTTAACAGATATTCTACTGCTGACTATCTTGGCGGCGTTATGATAGATGTTGACAGCGAAGGCTTGCACTTTACCGCCGCAATGGCTACAGGCGACGGCTCTAACTACTCTGTACTTGAAGAATTTGATATTCCCAAAAAGATTCGTTATGCAGATGCTACCGTAGGTATCTACGAGCTTGGCAGCGAAGTTTCTCTTTACGAAACCACAGACCTTACCTCTACAGTTCTTACGACTATCCCCTCCGACACCGTTGTTGAAGTTTATGAAGCTGACGGTATCTGGGGTAAGATTCGCTACAACGGCAGAAGCGGTTGGACAAGACTTGCCGATGCAGAATTGCTTTACACCGTTAGCGAGCCTTCCACCTATCTTATGCAGGAGCTAAACGGCGGTTATAATGCTAAATATTCTACCGAAGGCTTGTATGCGTACACACCCGCATACGGCGCAACCATAGCTAACGGCGGTTGGACCTTCTCTTATAACACTGTTTGGACTGCTACCGAACAGGCTGATGGTACTTATATAATCACCGAGATCAATGCAGAGAACGGCGTTCCCAAGAAAGATACGCCCACATCTGACACAACAGTTGTTCTCATGGGCGGCAGCGGCACAGCAGAAGCACTTTCTTCCGTATTGGTAATGGGTTATCAATTCACCCTTGACTGGGCGCAGTGCGCAATCAACAGTGTTGATAACGAAGCTACAAATCCCGAATATGTACTGCACACAGTAACGTATTACGGTATGGACAATGCTTATCTCGGCAGCAACATGGTTTTGGACGGTTGCCCCGCTAACGCTATTGAAGCACCTGAAATTGAAGGCTACATCTTTACAGGTTGGGATAAGGATATAAGCGCGGTTACCGAAGACATTACCGTTACCGCAGTTTATGAAGAAGTTCCAATTGAAGAAAGTTCTGAAGAAACTTCCGATGAAGCTCCTATTGAAGTTGAATCTTCCGATATCGCATCTTCCGATGCGGATGTTTCCGATATTGAAGTTTCCACAGACGATACTTCCGATGACGTTGTAGTCGATGTTGTATACGGTGATGTTAACGGCGACGGCACAATTGACAGCTTGGACGCTGCACAGGTACTTAAATATGACGCTTTACTTGTTGAACTTAACAGTGATGCGCTTGTTGCCGCAGACGTAAACGGTGATGAATTTGTTGACAGCCTTGACGCTGCACAGGTTCTTAAATATGATGCTCTTCTTATAGACAGCTTCACTGTTGAGGCTGCCGATGGCGAAGAAAGCTTTTAAGCTTTCAAAAGACGTGCTTTTAACTTCTGATTGCGAAGACGGCGCGACTTTATAAGTCATAAAGACGGCGGCGCGCACATAGGCACGCCGCCGTTTTGAATAAATACCATAGAAAGGAAAGAGATTATGAACAAGCTTAAAAAAGTTTTATCACTTATGCTTTGCCTTGTGCTTTGTATGTCTTTGGTTCCTACAGGGCTTGTGTCTGTTGCGGAAGAAGAAGTAACCGATTCTTCTCACGTTTATATGATAATGACCAACCCCGGCGAAGATTGCAGAACCGAAATGCGCATAGGCTTCCATTCCGATTACCTCTATACCGATTGTTACGTAGAGTACACCACAGCCGATGACGCGGGATTTTTGCATCCCACTCGTGCCGACGGTACTTACGACGACCAAAAGTATCTTTGGTTCTACAACAGACTTACCACTAACGGTCTTTCTGACAGCAGACTCAGTACCAAATTTTTGGATTGGGGTGTAGAGCTTTATGACCTTACACCCGATACTGACTATATCTACAGAGTATGTGACGGCAAGGGCGGCGTTTCTAAAACATACAAATTCAAGACCGCCGGCGCTGACGAATACTCCATAATTTGGATGAGCGATGCTCACGTTAATGAAGGCTACACAGGTAGACTTAATGCGTGGGTAAATATGTTTAAGTTTGCGGAATCACAGGCAAAATATGACGTAGCATTCCAATTTTCTACAGGCGATACCACCACCAGCGGCGACAGATACGGTGACTGGCTTACCGTTGCAAACCAAGACTTTACGCAAAATTATATGATAGCTAACGTTGTTGGTAACCATGATGTTTATGACAGCATAATGGATGATGATACCGTTTATTACACCAACTATTGGAAGAGCGGTCAATACTTTGAAATAGCCTACAACAACCCCAGGAACGGTTATACCGCCACATCTCAACGTATATCCGGCTATTTAAGCACCGATGGGTATACTGACTACGCAGGTGAATCTGCAAACTACCTTACCCCTGTTGACAGCGGTAGTCTTGCCGGCAAGCAAATAAGCGGCGCTATGGATAACACCGACGGCAGAATGTATTGGTTTAATTACAACGGCATTTTGTTTATCATATTTGACTATTATTCTATGATGTTTGCGGAAGATACCAACAATGCACTTGAATGGGCAGGCAGTGTAATAGAACAAAACTATGGCAAATATGATTACATCATCTGTGCAAACCACATTAACCTTGTAAATGGCGGTGGCGGCGCTTTTAGAGACTACGGCGCTGTTGACTATGACTATTTTGGCGATTTCTTTGATAAATACGGCGTTGATATGTACCTTGCAGGTGACAACCACGTTTATTTGCGCACCAACCCCATCTATGACGGCGCTGTAAGCACCGTCCCCAGCAAAGGCACTTATATCATTCAGGCACCCTGTCTTTCCAGACCTCAAAACTTCGATGCGTATGATGCATCCGGTTTTGCTGTAAAGCAAT
>JAZUQW010000100.1:0-8038 GCA_045605905.1 Eubacteriales bacterium | reverse complement strand
TTAAAAACTATCAATAAGCCCCACATCGTATTTCAAAATTCTTGCGGCATCAAGGCTGTCCACATTGCCGTCACCGTTAACATCCGCTACCACAAGCTGATCTTCCATAAGATATACAAGGCCTGAATCATGTCGCAAGATATACGCCGCATCCAAGCTGTCTGCAAATCCATCGCCGCCTACATCGCCCATGCCCAAAATAGGAGGTCTGTGCAAACTGGGGTCAGAAATGTCATCTTCAACACTTTCGCTTTCTGACATCTCTTCGTCTTCACTTATGATGTCATCGGTAGTTTCAACCAGCTCGTCAGAAGATTCAATCGCTTCTGAATTTTCGTATTCTTCGTCAGAAACATCATTGCTCTCGTCATCATTTGAAGGCTCACTGATTTGAGGAATACCTCTTACAGTAACAGTTGTTTCACTGCCGTAACCGTAAACGCGCAATTCGCCGTAACGATCTCCGTAATCCTGATTAAGAAGACCGCTTGTGCCCGCAACGGAAATATCTGCACGGTTGCCGTATGATACATCATAATCGCCGTCTACGGTAAATGTGTAGGTTGCACCGTTCTCAAACCCATCAACAGGAGTGAAATACAAACGCACTGCCATACCGTTATCTTCCGTAACAACTTCGTCTGTCAAATCGAAAAGCGTAAGTAAATTTACATTTAACAAGCCACTGCCTGTTACGTTATAAGCTTTGCAAAGTCCCGTAACGGCAAATAGTGTTTGCTTATACACACCGTAACCGGGAATAAATGAGCTTTTTTCGAAAGTAGGCCACGCGGTAACCATTTGGGGAGGATTAGTGCCTTCAATAGCGCTTACGCCGTCGCCGTTAAGCTCTAAACCTGTTTGCCAAAGAGGTACAAGTTTGTCACCGTCAAACTCAATATTGAACTCAACAGAAAGTAAACCGTAGGGGTCTGTGATATCGACAACTCCTATATCCAAAACAATATACTCTACACCGTTATACTCTCCGAGGCTAGCCTTCATCTCCAAGCCGAAAGAGCGTGGCACCAAAGGTTCATCCACCGCAACTGCGGGCACAGATAAGCCAAGCGTAAGAATAAAAGCCATAACAAACGCAATCAATCTCTTCATAAACTAACGCCTCCGTATTTTATATTGACCTTTTAAAGTGGTTGTGCTATACTCATACCAAAACAACAAGGAGATTTGGTATGGCTATAAAAATAGTTTTAATTTTAGTAGGTTTAATTGTAGGCTTTTTGCAATACGGACTCATTAAGACCATTGCAAAATATGCCGCGGAAAAAAGCGGCGGCGTTTTTGCCATAATAGCAGTTAAGCTTTTGCTATATATAGTTGTGGGCGTTGCCGTTTTCCTTTGGTTTAAAGTGCATCTGTTTGCCTTTGCCACCGGACTTGCCGCAGGCATTGTTTTAACCGCCGTGGTTGACAGCGTCAAAAACAAAAAGCGTTAGTGCTATTAACTAAAATAGGGCTGTTGCGTTGGCAGCAGCCCTTTTTTGTCAGGGCCCCAAAAAGACGTCAGGCTCATTGGGGTGATTGTCAGCTTTTTAAGGGTAATTGTTTTATGCTATTAGCCGTTATATGCAGCCTTGTCGCAAATAAGAATAACATCCTTATGCGCCTTAAGTACGGTGCAGGGGATTTGGGTAGTGATTCTGTCATCTTCTACCATCTTCTTAACAACAGCATGCTTGTTAGCGCCGCTTGCAAGAACGAGAATCTTCTTTGCTTGCATAATAGTAGCAAGACCCATTGTAATTGCTTGAGTGGGAACATCCTCTTTAGAAGCGAAGAAACGTGCGTTTGCTTCGATTGTATTATCGGTAAGGTTGGTAAGGTGGGTACTTGCATAAAGTTCTTCTTCAGGTTCGTTAAAACCGATATGACCGTTTTGGCCAACGCCCAGAACTTGTACATCGATGCCGCCGGCTGCTGCAACTGCTTCATCATAAGCCTTGCCTTCTGCTGCGGGATCTTTTGCGAGACCGTTGGGAACATGGGTCTTTGCCTTATCTATATCCACATGATCAAAAAGATTTACGTTCATAAAATATCTGTAGCTTTGATCGTGAGTAGGTGCCAAAGGATAATATTCATCCAAGTTGTAGCTTGTAACATCCTTAAAGCTTATTTCGCCTGCCTTGTTCATTTCTTGAAGGCACTTATACATACCAACAGGGGTACTACCGGTTGCCAAGCCGAGAACAGAATTTGCCTTTGCCTTAAGCTGTTCTGCTATAACCTTTGCGCCTTCTTTAGACATTTCTTCATAATTGTCACATACGATAACCTTAAGCATAATAAAATCCTCCATAACATTTATGTAATTCTTTAGCTTATACAATTTTATACCAAAGCCGCCATTATGTCAAGCAAAAGCGACAAATTTTAAAAAGAAATTTCAGGTATGGATGGTATCGCCCCTACTTTTTCGGTGCTTTTAGCAGCTATTGCACAGGCTTTATCCGCAAGCAAGCCGATTTCTTCGTCTGTAAGAGCTGAAATCTTTTTACCCAAAGCCGCGGTCCCCGCGATAAAGCTACCAAAAAATATGTCCCCTGCACCCGTAGTATCCTTAACATTCGCTTTGCGACCTGCTGCTTTTCCGCGCATTGCTCCCCTGCCGTATACGGCACCTTTGCTGCCCATTGTAATAAGAACAATGCCGGCGTATTCGGTTAAAGCATCCATCGCCGCATCAAGCTCGGTTTTGCCAGAAATTATACACGCTTCATCATAGGACACCTTAAGCAGTGCAGGCTTTATGGGAAGAGAATGGCATGCATCTACAAAACTTTTAGCATTCTTCCACAAAAAGGGTCGATAATTTGGGTCAAAGCTTATATCACAACCGCAAGCGGAGGCAAGTTTAAGCAAGGAAAAAAGCGTACTGCGGCAAGGCTCTGTCGCCAAGGACAGACCACCGAAATGGAATACGCCCGCACTGCGCACAAGGGCTTGTTGTTTTTCATCCAAGCTTATTTCCGCATCAGCACAATGATCTCTGCAAAAAACAAACTCGTTTTCTCCGGTCGCGTTTACCGTAACAAAGGCGTGTGTTGTGGCATGACGTAAATCTCTTGTGAGACAAGCGGTGTCAACACCGTTTTCTTCAGCCACCGATAAAAGCATATCGCCAAAGCTATCCGCACCAACATTGCCTATAAATGCGGTTTTTGCGCCACCTTTTGCCGCACAAACCGCAAGATTGAAGGGGGCACCGCCGGGATTTGCTTTATACATACAGTCATCGATGCAGGTAAAATCTATAAGTGCTTCTCCAAAAGCCACAAGGTCATACTTATTCTGCATATTAGATACAGTCACCTCTTTAATGTACATTGACAAAAATACGCCCTTGGTTTATAATCAAAGCAACGGAGGTGCATTGTTATGAGATACAAGGGCGTTGTATTTGATCTTGATCACACATTGTTTGATCGCTACGCAACACTCGAAGCGTTATCTGCCGATTTTTGCAATATATTTGAGGATTGTTTATCGCCGGAAATGAACGCCGCAAGCGTTGCAAAAATATTAACCGAAAGCGACAGAAAATACATATACTACGGATGGAAAAGAGTTTTTGAGGACCTTTGCCAAAAAGGCGTGTTTTCACCCGTACCCGCCTACGAAAGGTACAGAGATGCACTTTTATCTCTTTTTCAGACCTACGCCGTGCCCTTCCCTTTTACATATAGCGTATTGGAAGAAATAAGAAGCCGCGGACTTAAGCTTGGGCTTATAACCAACGGAAAGGGGCATATTCAAGCCAAGAAACTTGCGTTATTAAACTTAACCGACGCTTTTGACTATGCCTTACTTTGCGGTGAGTTTGGCATACAAAAGCCTGACCGCGCCCCCTTTGACCATATGTCAAAGACTTTGGGTATACCTGCTGAAAAGCTGTTGTTTGTAGGCGATAACCCTGTATGTGACGTAGACGCATCACGAAAAGCGGGCTATACTCCTGTTGAAATACTTACTACAGACTGCAAGATGCCGGAAATTGAAAGCGCAAAGTTGCAACTTAAAACAGTTGAAGAGCTACCTGCCCTTATCGACCGTTTGCAGCAGAACCATTTGTAAGTTGGGGCATATTACGTATAATATCCCTTCTTGTAACAATCCCTATAAACGCATCGCTGTCGTCGGTAACGCAAATGAAGTTTTGTTTCATCGCGTGCTCGAGCAGCTCGTCCATAGTAACGTTAATGCGCACCGCAGGACTGAAATCGGGGCGAACCAATTCCTTAACACAGTGTTTTTCCTGTTCTTTAACAGAGACACATTCTTCGTCCACCAAATACCACAAAAAGTCACCTTCGCTTATGGAGCCCACATATCTGCCATCCTCTGCCAAAACGGGTATAGCGGCATAACCGTGGTGACGCATTTTTTCAAGACCTTGACGGAGGGTGCTGTTTTCGTATATATAAGCCACATCTTTTTTAGGCTTTAAAAGCATTAAAACATTCATTTTTACGGTTACCTCCCTCTTAAAACAATTATAACACGTGTTTTACAAAAAAACAACAATTAAAATATAGGAGTGTGAATAGCTTTGTTGACAACTATAAGCGACGGAAAGCTTTTTGTTGAAATCAATTCAAAAGGCGCTGAACTTTGGAGAATATACGATGCAGACGGCAACGATTTTCTTTGGAACGGCGACAGCCGCTTTTGGGGCAGACGTGCCCCTACCCTTTTCCCTATTTGCGGCGGAATGATAAATGACGGGTACATTTATGAAGGGAAAGAATACTCTATGCCCAAGCACGGATTTTGCAGAGATGCCGAGTTTGATTTAGAAAGCGTCAAAAGCGACCGCGCGGTATACCTTATAAGCGATAATGATGAAAGGTTTGAGCTGTTTCCCTTCAGATTTGAATTTAGGATTGAATACGCCGTAAAGGACGGTGCTTTAAGCGTAACATACCGAATCAATAACCTCGGCGAAAACACAATGTATTTTTCCGTTGGCTCTCACGAGGCATATACCTGCCCTGAAGGAATAGAGGGCTACAGCATAGAATTTGAAACACCCGAAAAACTAATCAGTCTTGAAATAGCCGATAACCTTGTTCAAAAAGGCAGAACGCCTATAGGTGAAAACGTCCACAAGCTGCCTTTGAAATACGACTATTTCAAAGTGGATGCGTTATGCTTTCAAAACCTGCTTTCAAAGCGTGTAAGCCTTGTTGGTTGCGGCAGACGTATTGATGTGGAATTTGATGGCTTTGAGTATGTTCTGCTATGGACAAAGCAGGACGCACCGTTCTTGTGCATAGAGCTTAATTGCGGAATAGACGACTATGTTGACAGCGACCGCATATTGGCACACAAAAAAGGCAGTGTTTCCCTTAAAGGCGGCATGGAATACAGTCTGTGCCACAGCATGAGGTTTTCAAAAGCATAATCTATAGCCTAAAAATACCACTTGAATATTTAAGTAATCTTAAAAACAGCGTTGACTTTTTTTGCTTGCTGTAATATAATAAGTGGTTGTTAGCGCAAATAGCACTGACCGTGACAAATTTTGAAAACTATATTTCACAAAGGAGAACAAAATGAAAAAACTTTTAGCAATACTTATGGCCCTTATGATGGTAGTAAGTGTATTTACCGCTTGCGGCGAGGAAGAGAAAAAACCTGCCGGCAAAAACGACAACAAGGCACCCGTTGTTTCTTCCGATAACGTTGATAACGTTTCTGAAGAGGCCAAAGACAACGCCCCCTCTGTAGACCTTCCCGATGAAGAAGCACCCTCTGTAGATTCTTCTAAAAACGCAGCAATTCCCGCGGTTAGCGAAGATGCACCCGAAGAAAGCGTTGTAGTTTCCGAAGGGGAATACGACAGTGCACTTATAGGCAGTTGGACAACCACCGAAGACGATATGACCATGGTTTTCACCTTTGATGAAGAAGGCAAAGGCGAAATTAATGCAGATGGCTTGGTTGCCGATATGGAGTGGTATGTAGCAGACGGAAAGCTTACCGTAGTTATGGTTATGTACGGTATGACTGACACAATGGTTGAGGATGCTGATTATTCCGTAAACGGCGAAGAGCTTTCTATCACCTTTGAAGGTGAAACCGTTGTTTTTACCAAAGGCTCCGTTGTTGAAGACGAAACCAGCGTTGATGTTAACGTTAATGCCGAATATGACAGTATCCTTCTCGGTACTTGGGCTCTCACCGAAGACGATGTGGAACTTATTGTTACCTTTGAAGAAAACGGTGAAGGCACCATCAATGTTTCCGGTATGCCCTTGGATTTAATATGGTATACCTATGAAGACAAACTTACCGCAAGTATGTCCTTTATGGGGGAAAGCGAAGATTTGTTTGCCGATGCTGAATACACAGTAGACGTTGACCAACTGTTTATTACCGTTGAAGGTGAAACTCTTACACTTACCAAATACGACAGCGAAAGCAACGGCGATGAGGAAGTTAGCTTTGAGATAAACACCGTAAAGGAATATGACAGCGCTGTTTTAGGCACTTGGACAGCAGATGATGACGGCACCTCTTTTACATTTACATTCGAAGAAGAAGGGGTTGGTTTTGTAACTATCGTAGATGAAACCGAAGAGCTTTCCTTCTACATCGATTGGTACACAAGTGATGGAATGCTTGATACCGTGATGACAGAAATGAACGGTGTAGAGATAAACGAGCCTTTCGGTACCTTTGAGTATGAATTGAACGGTGAAGCTCTTGAACTTACCCTTGATGGCGATCTTTTAGTGTTTGAAAAAGTATAAAGTCATAACAGCACATAGCGCGGCGCGGCCTTTCGGTTTGCGCCGCATTTTTATCGGGGTCCCCAATAAATCAACAGATTTCTTGGGGTGGTTATCGGGGTCCCTAAGAAATCAACAGATTTCTTGGGGTGGTTATCGGGGTCCCCAAGAAATCAACAGATTTCTTGGGGTGGTTATCGGGGTCTCCAAGAAGTCGACCGCCTTTTAGATAATTAACATTGAAGCTTTCTATATTGACTTTATCGTAGTTTTAGTATATACTAATCAGGCACAAAACATCTTATGTCAGCACTTTTCAGTGATGCAGGCATAGGACGAAAAATTTAAAGGAGAAAAAAATGAAAAGACTTTTAGCGATTTTTTTGGCAATGCTTATGGTGGTAAGCGTATTTACCGCTTGCGGTGAAGCGAAAAAATCCGACAATTCCGATGACAAAAAGACAGAACCCACAGCAGGCGACAACAACGATGATGCAAACAACAGCGGCACCAACAATGGTGGTCTTGGTGGTCTTGGCGGTCTTGGCGGCAACAACGGCGGCTCTACCAACAGTGCAATCGTTGGCAAGTATATGATTTACAGTGTTACCGAGAATGGCCAAACCGCTGACTATGCACAAATAATTGAATTGGGTATGGATTCTATATGCGTTGTGTTTAACGCAAACGGCACGTTTTCTATGTCTGCGATAGAAGAAGACCCCGTTGAAGGCACATATACTGATTCCACAATGACTGCAAACGGCGAAGAAAGAAGCTATACATTTGACGGTGAAAAAGTTGTTATTTCTTTTGAAGGTACATCCATTACTTTTGTAAGAGAAGGCAGCGACTTATTCGAAAACGGTGGCGACAACAATAATAACAGCGTTAACGAAAGTCCTTCCATTGTTGGCAAGTATATGCTTTGCGGAATGATTATAGCAGGTGAACCTTACGGTTACGATGCAATCGTTGCAGCAGGCGTTGAGTCTTCTTATGTAGAATTTAAGGCTGACGGGACATACGTTATGGCGATGACAGGTGAAGCTATCGAGAAGGGTTCTTACAACGACGGTACCATTACAGATTCTATAGGTGATACCTTTAATTATTCCTTTGACGGCACATGTGTTACCATGGAAATTGAAGGCATGACAGTTATGTTCGCTACCGAAGGCAGCAGCTATTTTAACTAATTCACAGGGGATATAGAACACCGCGTAAAGCAATATGCTTTACGCGGTGTTTTTTGTCGGGGGGCCCCCAAAAAGGCCCGGGGG